>NZ_AHJG01000174.1:0-29835 GCF_000241145.1 Candidatus Nitrosarchaeum limnium BG20
TATCAAGAGACAGTAACAGATAATGGCTCTAGAGTGATTACAATTAATTTTGAACAAGATGATTCAGATATTGAAATAATAGGCACTAAGATAATTCCAGAATTTGGTACAATCGCAGTTATGATTCTAGCGGTAGGAATCATTACAACAATAGCAGTTACAAGAAATAGATTTCAGATCAAAATTTAGAATGAATACTTTTCCTTAAACGGAGATACAGAACGTAATTCTGCAGTCACTTTTTTTAGAATATTTACTGTTTCATCAATTTGTGATTCAGTGTTGTATAATCCAAGCGTCAATCTTAAAGAACCTGTAATTTGTTCATAAGAATAGCCCATAGCCTTTAAGACATGAGATGCTTTTTGTGTATGAACTGAACATGCAGAACCGGTTGATGCAGCAATTCCATATTCGTCTAATTTTATTATTAGATCCTCCCCAGCAACCCCAAGAAATGTAAAATGTGCATTATTGGGCAATCGGTTTTCAGGATGACCATTAAGAGAAACACCCGGAATTTCTTTGAGGATTTTCAAAACAAGAATATCACGTAGTTTTTTCATATGAAAAATATTTTCAGATAAATTAAGATTAGCAATTTCACATGCTTTTCCAAATCCCACAATGTTTGCAACGTTTTCAGTACCTGAACGTAAGCCATTTTCTTGACCCCCACCTAAAATGATTGGATCTATATCAATTCCCTTTCTGACGTATAATGCCCCGATTCCTTTTGGGCCATTAATTTTATGAGAGGATATTGAAAGTAAATCGATACCTAATTTTTTAACATCTATTGGAATTTTTCCAACGGCTTGAATTGCATCTGTATGAAATGGTATATTTTTCTCATTGCATAATTTAGTGATTTTAGAAATTGGTTCAATTGTTCCAACCTCATTATTTGCAAACATTATTGAAACAAGACATGTGTTATCAGAAAGAGAATTTTCTAAAACTTCCAAATTCACCGTTCCCTTATCATCTACTGGAATATACACAACATCATATCCATTTTTTGCTAATCTCTTAGAGGGTTCCAATATTGCATCGTGTTCTATAGAGGAAGTGATTATTTGCGAGTTAGGTCTTTTCTCTGAAATTCCATAAAGAGCAGTATTGTTGGATTCAGTCCCACCAGAAGTAAATAAGATTTCAGAGGATTCTGCATTAATCAGTTGAGCAATCTGTTTTCTTGCTTTTTCTATTGCCTTATGAGCCAATCTACCATAACGATGAATTGATGATGGATTGCCATATTGTTCTTTAAGATACGGCAACATAGATTCTAAAACATTTTCATGAATTTGCGTTGATGCCGCATTATCAAGATAGATCAATCTGTAATCACGTTGATTTTTCCTGGTCTATATCCATCCGGATCAACTCTAACAGATAAGAATCCAATTAATTTTAGTTTATTTGTTATTTCAGTTAAGATATCATCTTCAAAGATAGAAATTCTATCTTTTTCTACTTCAATTTTTGCATTACCGTCCAAGTCTCTAACTCTAACTTGTTTTAAATTTGTAATTTGTTTAACAATCGTTTCACCCAATTCTATACGGGTAAGCTTTTCAGAAGTAACCCTTTGTCCCCATGGAATACGGGATGCCAAACAAGAATTGGATGGTTTATCATATATGGATAGACCAACAAACTTTGCAGTACTACGGATTTCATTTTTTGTAAATCTAGTTTCCACAAGTGGACTGCATATACCATTTTTCTTTAATGCCTCAATTCCAGGCCTATATTCACCTAAATCATCTAGATTAGTTCCATCAACAATAACTTCCACATTGTGTTGTTTTGCCAAGGAAATCAAATGATCACCTAACTCTAATCGGCAATGAAAGCATCGATCAGATGAATTTTTAACAAATTCTTCATTTTGAAGCTCATCATAATCTACAAGAATTTGTTTAATTCCAATTTCTGAGCAAATTTGTTTTGCAGTTTCCAGTTCCTCTTTTGATAAAGTTTTGTAATCAGCAGTGACTGCAATTGCAGAATTACCTAGTTTTTGGAATGCAGCATATGCTACAAGTGCACTATCTACACCACCAGAGAGGGCAATCATTACTTTATTTTTGTTTTCAAACCAATCTATAAGATCATCAAGTTTTCCCATTATCTATCCACCCATATGTTCTATCTTTGCTCTAATCAAAGATTCTGTTTCCTTAATTGATTTGTTTAGTTTATTTGATATTAATTTTAAATCATCAAATTCAATTTTAAAGTGATCTTTTCCTTTAAAAGTTGAAACTTTGTATTTTACAACAAATTCTTTTCCATCAAGAATTAATTTAGCATTATGTGATGTTCTTGGAACAATAAATCTGTCCGAAGTTGATATGCGAATTCCTAGAGTTCCAGTTTCAGTTACCAAAATATCCATAATGTCATGCATTGATGCATTATCACAAATTACTGTAATGAGATTGGTTGGTCGTCCCTTCTTTGTAATGCCGTGATAAATCGAGACATCTTTGGCACCATTTTCCATAATTTTTTCAATCATATTTCCCAGAATTTCTCCAGGTACATCATCTACGTTGGTTTCTAAGATCTTGATAGAATCTATTTGAAAGCTGTTTGTCTGTGTGCCTTTAACAATTTTTAATACATTTGAAAAACCATCAAAATTTTTTTGTCCTGCACCATATCCAATAGAGGTTATTTTCATTGAAGGGTAATACTCAGCAGATGTTTTGGAAAGATTAACTAGAATACTAGCACCTGTAGGAGTAGTCAATTCATCTTTTACATGGCCTCCATGAATAGACAAATTAGAATCCCTCAAGATTTCAAGAATTGCACTTGCAGGATTTGACATTATTCCATGCGAGAATGAAACATTTCCTCCACCTACTGCTACAGGCATGCAAATAATTTCTTCATCAAGCATACCTAAATCATCAATTGCTATTGCGGTTCCAACAATATCAATTAAAGTATCAATACTAGACGCTTCATGAAAATGAACAGAATCAATAGGTAAACCATGAATTTTAGATTCAGAAGAAATCAATGTGTCAATACAAGATTCTGCAAATATTTTTGCCTTTTCAGACAGACCAATTTCTTTTGTTAAATTAATAATTGCATTTTTTATTTCAATGCCTTTTCTTTCATGAACATGTTCGTCTATTTCTAAAATTAATTCAGTGGCATTTATTCCGTGTTTATCAATTTTTTGAAAATCAATTTTTTTGATAACTGAATCAGATAAGAATTTTTCAGACAATTTAACACCATCTATAATTTTAATTTTATTTGCCCCGATATCCACTAAAGAACACAAAAGCATATCACCGGATACACCAGCAATTTGTGGATCTATTACAATAACCATAGATAGAAGCTTGCTAAAAATGCATATAAATTCTGTCTAAAGAGATAAAAAATTTCACTAGATTTAATTATTGAAAATTTGGAGCTTTACTTATGATTACAATAATAGGTTCAGGAAAAGTTGGAGGCGATGCAGCTTTGTTCTCCGCATTAAAGAGACTAGATGATCAAATACTATTGCTAGATGTTGCAGCAGGATTACCTCAAGGAGAAGCAATGGATATCAATCACATGTTATCAGAGCAAGGAATTGATGTAGAGGTAAAAGGCTCCAATAATTTTGAAGACATGAAAGGCTCCAATATCGTAGTTGTAGTTGCAGGTTCTGGAAGAAAACCTGGAATGACAAGGATGGATCTTTTAAAAATTAATGCAACAATTGTGAAAAGTGTTGTTGAAAATATTAAAAAATATGCCAGTGATTCTATGATAATTCCAGTTACAAACCCACTTGATCCAATGGCATACATTACTTACAAGGTATCAGGATTTGACCGAAGTCGTATTTTTGGAATGGGTGGAATGTTAGATTTATCCAGATTCAGACAATTTATTCATGAGGCTACCGGATATTCTCGTGATTCGATAAGAGCACTAGTTATTGGAGAGCATGGAGAAAACATGTTACCACTTCCAAGATTTTCATCAGTTTCAGGAATTCCACTTAACACAATTCTTCCAAAACAAAAATTAGATGAACTTGTTCAAAACACAAAACAAGTTGCAGCCAAAGTTATTGAATTAAAGGGAGCAACAGTACACGCCCCAGGAAATGCAATTTCTGCAATGATAGAATCTGTGGTAAGAGATAGAAAACAAGTGATACCTGTTTCAACATATCTTGATGGAGAATACGGGTATTCAGATGTCACAATAGGTGTTCCAGCAGTAATTGGAAAGAAAGGAGTTGAAAAAATAATAGAATTAGATCTAAATGCTGAAGAAAAACAAGTCTTTGATACTGCAATCCAAAGTGTAAAGAGTGCAATTTCAGGCATTCAAATCTAAGCATTTTTTTATTCAAACGTTAATGAAACACCATTGGAAATTCGTGAAATTTTAGAATCATTGGAAAAAGGAAAAATTTCAATAAATAATGCTAAAAAAATGCTATCACTTTATTCAATTGAGGAGATTGAAGGCATTGCCAAAATTGACATTAACAGAAGAAAAAGAAAAGGGATTCCAGAGGTTATTTTTGCAGAAAGTAAAAAATTAGATGAAATTAAAAAAATAATTCAAAAAACATTAGAGAAAACAAATTCAGTGGTGGTTTCAAGAATCAATAAAGGAGATTATGCAAAAATTTTAGCATTTGCAAAAAAATCAAAATTCAAAGTTAAGACTGGGAAAAATTCATCCACACTAGTACTTTACAAAAAACCAATAATATTCAAAGGAGGAAAGGTGGGCATACTAGCAGCTGGAACATCAGATATTGGGGTTGCAGAAGAAGCCAGATTGATGTCAGAAGCAATGAACTGTAAATGTATTTCGAGTTATGATGTAGGAGTTGCAGGAATTCAAAGGATATTTCCAATTTTGAAAGAAATGATATCTGAAGATGTAGATTGCATTATAGTGGTGGCTGGAATGGAAGGAGCACTCGCTACTTTAGTTTCTTCAATGGTGGATATCCCAGTAATTGGAATTCCAACATCTATTGGATATGGTTACGGTGGTAAAGGAATTGCTGCCCTTGCATCAATGTTACAAAGTTGCTCATTGGGATTATCAGTTGTCAATATAGACAATGGAATTGCAGCTGGTGCAATATCAGCAAATATAGCAAATAGAGCAATACGAAAAAACAGAACTAAATAACATCAAGAAAATAGAAATTTAGAAGACATATGACCTCGTAAATCATATATACCATACAAGAACGAATCTTGTTAATATTGGCCGGAAAACGAATTGTTCTAACTGCTGATCGTAGTTTAATGACAAATTATCGAGGAAATTTTCTTTATGGATTTATTGCATGCGGACCTTATGAAGTGCTTCCGGAATGGGTTTTTGACAAAGTTTTCTGTCCAGCAGTTGAAACGGACCCAATCACTGGAGAAGCAAAAGTTGCCCAAGTGGGATTAAGACGAGTAGAAAGTGCATTATTACAAGGATACAAAAGAGATGAAGTCTTTATTGCAAATCCTGAGATGCTAGAAAAATCAATAGGTCCAGATACCAAAGTAGTTGGAATTAATGTAATGGATCCGCTTGGAATGGCACCAGTAACAACTACCATGTCACCTGAAAAATTATCATATGTTGCAATGAAATTCAAAAAAATGTGTGCAAATATTATTCAGTTAAAAAAGAAATATGATTTTCATGTGGTAGTCGGTGGAAATGGGGCATGGGAGTTGGCAAAATCTGACAGAATGCAAATCCATGGAATTGACACTGTTGTAGTTGGAGAAGCAGATGAATTAGCATTGGACTTATTTCATGATTTAGAAAAAGGTGATGCACCTGAATTAATGCATTGTTTTGTAAAGAATATTCAAAATATTCCAATTATCGAAGGACCCACAATAAATTCGCTAATTGAAGCAATGAGAGGGTGTGGAAGAGGTTGCGACTTTTGTGATGTAAATAAGAGATCAAAGAAAGATTTGCCCCTAGAAAGATTACAACATGAAGCAAAAATCAACTTGGATTATGGATTTGATTCCATTTGGCTTCATTCTGATGAGATGTTACTTTATGGATGCGATAACAGAGACTTTATTCCAAATAGAGATGCAATAACAGAACTCTGGAAGGGCCTTAAATCATTAGGTGCAAACTTTATTGGAACAACACATATGACATTCTCAGCAGTTGCGGCAGATCCTGAATTGATGAGACAAATTTCAAGTATCAATAAACAAGATGAAACAGGCAGATGGCTTGCAACAAATTTGGGAATTGAAACTGTTGCACCAAACATGGTCAAAAAACATCTCGGTGTAAAAACAAGACCATTTGCACCTGAAGAGTGGGGTAGTGTTGTAAGAGAAGGTGCAAAAAATCCTAAATGATAATCACTGGTTCCCAGCTGCTACAATTATCATAGGTTGGCCAGATGAAACTCCAGATGATGTTCAATATACTATTGACATGATGAGTGACTTTAGAGAAATGAACTTTAGGGGATTGGTAGCACCATTACTTTACCAAGACTTTAGTGAAAAGAATTCTATGCATTTTGGAAACTTGAATGAAGCGCAATTCACATTGTTTTGGAAATGTTGGGAGAACAATCTCAGAGTAATTAATGATATCATTCCAATTATTCTTAGAAATAAGACATATGGTCCACCAATGAAGGTGTTCATGTATGGAATTCTAAAAGCAGGTACATGGGCAATTATGAGATATCTAAGAGGATTATGCAAAGATCTTTTCAATGGAAGAACTCCAGATGAGATAATTGACAAGTATGCTAGAAGTAGATCAATTTCGGCACCAAAGATTCAAACTAAAAAATTATAAATTTTTAATAGCTTGATCAGCAATAGTATTTCTTTTTGGAGTTAATGAGACAAAGTAATTTTTGTCTGCTCTTTCAATCGCATTGACCTTCTTGTAAGACTTGGAATTTACATCAAATTCGTAAATTCCTGATTCAAGTGTACCTTTTGCATAAATCATAAGATATGTATCTCCAGTAGAGGGGCTAAGTGGAATAAATGCCATGATGTATCCTTTGTATGAATTGATAGGCATCGTATTTTTCATTGGAGGTGCTGCAGATGACATGTACAAAAATATGTCTTCAATTGAATTAAATTCTTCATATTCAATATGCATTAAATTTAGTATTTTGTTTCAATATAATAACTTAGAGTGAAAATATTAAAAAAATTAAGAGAATAGTCAATTTTTTGATAAATTATGATTTACGATTTATCTTTCGGTTTTTAAGAATTTTAATTATTACTGCCACGGTGATTAAAACCACTGTAACAATAAATGCAATTTGACCAATCTCTACAGTAGACAAAAACAAGTATGGAAAAATTCCAAAAAACAACACTACAAACATTACTCAAACCTCAAGGAACTCCAGAAAGAACCATCATAAGATGATCCCTCCTGGATTGTTGGCGTGCAAACCAATTATTTTCATACAAAGAATTTTCAGCATTAAATGTTTGGTTAAATCACATAGGTATCAAATAAAGTTGAAAAAATGAATTAAGATGATTTTCTTAATTTTGCAGCACTTATAGCACCTACGGCGGTAATAACTGAGGCAATCACGGCAGTCCATTGCAAGAAGGAATTATCTTGTTCTGATTTAGTATCAACTGTAGGGATAATATCTGGACAACCGTCTGAGTCTTGGAATCCGTTGATAGTTTCAGCTTGGGTTGGCAAGAATCAATAGAATCTGGTATGCCGTCATTGTCAGTATCAGACTGGTGGAACTACATCTGGACAACCGTCTGAGTCTTGGAATCCGTTGATAGTTTCAGGATCGTTTGGACAGGAATCAGATGAATCTGGTATGCCGTCATTGTCAGTATCAGAAATTTGAGCAAATGCATTAGAGGATAACATAAACAATAAGAAAAAACCAAATAAACCAAGTTTTGAATTGTTTTCCATTTTCTTTATACCAAGCAGAGTTTATTCTAGCTCCCAGATAAAAAACGTTGAGAATGTTTTATCTGTTATCTATATTTGAGAATAAATAAAAAAGACTACTTTTTGGATTTCAAATGTTTGTGAACTTTAAATCCAATTACGGTAGGTGCTGCAATGTATATTCCCAAGTTCAATACAATTACAGATATTCCCAATCCTAAGACTTGAGCATCAGAACCACCTTCTGCTAATGTCATTATAGACAATGTGGAAATCATTGGAGTGATAAATGCTCTAACTGCTTCTTGGAACATTGGATTTTCTCTTTCCCAATCAGCGATTGTTGGAGAGAATGAATAGTAGAATTGATTGAATCCACTCATGAATGCCATTCCAGATGAAGTATTCATCAAAGTATTGTCTCTAACTTCTCTGAGGAATTGTACTTGAGGAGCTAATTCAGTACCATATGCAGCTGTTGCAATTAAGCATCCACCACCCTTTGGTTTTTCTGTAGTTTTAACTACTTGACAAATTCCATTTACCAATTCAGTTCCTGCTCCACAAGTTGGCTGTGGTTCTGGTTCTGGTTCTGGTTCTGGTTCTGGTTCTGGTTCAGACATAACACATTTTCCATCAACTAGTTTTTCTCCAGCATTACAGGTGACTGGTTTAACAGTACATTTTCCATCAACTAAAATTTGACCAGAAGGACAAGTGATTGGTTTTGGAGTTGTCTCGCCACCAGATACAACTTTGCCAGTACCTCCAGTAAATTCAAATGTAATATCAGATTTCAAACCAGAAAATACAGCATGAACAGTATAAGCACCAGCTGTTTTGAATTGTGGGCCATCTGCTTTGAAACTTAGTTGAAAAGAACCATCGGCATTAGGATGAATTTGATCTATAGCAACAATATTGTTATCTGGGGCTCTAACAATAACTGAGACATCACCGGGTACAGCAGTATCAAAATTTTTTACAAGACCGGTGACAGTTACTAGTCCTCCTTGTGCATAAAGAGATTTATCAGATTTTAAATTCAAATCATTTCTTAATTGTTTTGTTACAGCTACACATTGACCGTTTTGATAAACTTGGTCTGCAGTACAACCAGTATCGATACATTCACCGTTTTGGAATAGTTGCCCATCGGCACAATCATCTTGAGTGGCAGCATGAGCAGATCCTACAAATCCATAAGACACTAAAGATATCATTAAAAATAACAAGAATACCGTAAATTTCATTTTCATTTGGAATCAGGCATGAGGGTATTTATGTATTCAATGAAAGAAAAATTGACCTTATAATACTCAAATTATACCTTTTTTGACCAAGTATTGAATGGATTTTATAAAGTCGTCATTTGATATTTGATCATTTGACCACCATATTGCAATATTTTTAACCCATTTAGGGATGGAAACACTTGTCAAACTTTCTTTTGGCGATACAATCACGTTGTCTTTAACCAACTGGTTTAACATATTGATAAATTCTGGATCAGATATGATGGATCTTTGTTTTTTATTGTTTTTTATCCAATCAGGAATATCTTGAATTGCAGTAAATGAAACTAGTCCAACATTAACTCCATTATGATATAACTGAATTTTATAAATACCAGGTACAGAATTTTCATTTATCGAAAATGCTGCTCGATAAGCACCACTGTTTGACACAGTAGCGGCAAAATTTTGAACTACATTATCAGGTCTTGTTAAAATTATTGTTAATGGGACACTATTTTTTGGATTAGAAATTGTTCCGGACAAAATAACTTCTTCAGATTTTCCTGATGAAGGAATTGTGATTGTGTTTGCGCTTAATTGTGGAGGAGTTGAAGATTGTGGGGGTGATTTGTAGGCCAATAAACTGAATATGTTTGGATTTCCAGAAGCATCACGAGAATCATGATATTTTGCATCAAGATTTCCACCAGCAGAAGAAATTAATTTTGTTCCAGATTTATCGCAAATTTGTGAAGGCATTTTAAATGAACCCTCAAACACACCAGTACTTGGACCAGTCTCAACTAATGTAAAACCTGTAGAAGCCAAGCCACCATATTCAACTCCATTTATGGTGCATCGCTTGTATCGAATGTCTTTAATTAAAACTTCCAACAAAATATTGTTTCCACTACCAACAGTATCAACATTTGATGAATTTGGATCGTTGTTTACTAGATAGATATCGACTGCATTACTACTCAAATTAAGATCTGGATCATTCAGAGTAATTGTAACTGGTTGACCAAATCTATACGATGTAGAGCCTGTAGATACTACACCTGAATTGGTGGGAATGTTGGATTTTGTAGAAACAGTTGTAGTCACTCCAACTTTATCCAAATCTGAATATGAAATAGCAATTGCGTTTTCATTAATCAATCTGTTAGTAACAATGAATTTAATTTCATTATCTATTGCTCTAATTGACTTTATAAAATTAGGATCTGAAATATTGAGTTGGTTAGCTATAGCATATTCAATTGAGCCATTAAATGTTGATGAATTATCACTTGTTTCTTCTAATTCAAATCTGTAAATTGAATTATCAACATCATTATTATTTTTTAGTCCAAATGAAAATAAATCAAAAACTATTGGTTGTTTGTTTTGTTCAGAAGAAATAGTCCCTGTAGCAGAACTAAAATTAATTATTAGATATACAGTTCCACTCTTACCAGTAATCTGTTGTATGTCAGAATTACTAAGTTGAATAAATCCAGACGAAGAAGAGATATCACCAGAATGAACTATAGTTACAGGGGAAGCACCCAGAGTTCCAAATGAAAGAGTCATAGATGTTGTAGAAAAATTAGTCAATCCAAAATCTTTTTCAAAGGAACGAAGATCATAGTTTAACCAATTAGTTCCAGATGTGTTTGTAAGTGATGTATCTAGAAGAACAGATTGTAAGCTAGATGCAGTAATTCCAAGATTCATAGATATTTGTTTAAAATTTGCAGTTATTGTATTTGTATCAATGAATAATCTCTCGGAGTTTTTGTCGGAGATTGATGAACTTAATGTAAAGGCAGGAGTTAGGTTACTAGATGATGTATGATATTTTACATCAGATGCTTTTCCAAGAGTTATCGGATTGCCAATTTTCAGAGTAGGTACAAGAGAAGTATCTCTAAAGACATCCAAATGTTCTCTAGAGGCTGAATTGATATTTTGATTAGGATCAAAAAGAGTTACAGGGTATTTTGTTCCTGGAATTAACGACTTTGGACCATTACCCACCGTTAAAGCAGGTTGATTTATTGAAATAGTAGATGTAGATGAGCCAGTAAGTACAGATGTAGATTTTTTATTATATTCTATTTGTCCTGTTTGTCCCCTTGGTGCATTAGCAAGAATTGAAATTGTAGATTTATCAGCATCATCTGAATTTTCAAATATTCCAGAATTTGGACCATTTTCTACAAGAGTGACAATTTGTGAAAATGTATTACTAGGTATTCCATTAACAGAAGTCGAAGGTTGTTTATCATTTGATTTTAATTTCATAATATTTCCCAATGTAATTGAAAGCTTACCATTATCTTTAAAGCCCAAATTAGAAAGATATGGAATTAAATTTACTAATCCTGCATTACCGTTAGCAGAATTAGAACCAGAATTATCATATGCTTGATAAAAAGTTGCAAGTGTAGAATTTATGTTAAATGTCCATGAATCTTCATCTGTAGGATCTTGATTTAATTGAAAATCATTTACGGTGAGAAATACTTCTGAGTTTTGCGGATATGTGTTTTTATCAATTTTAAAAGTAACGTTTGCACTATCATCATATTGAAGAGTGACAGATTGTGGATTTCCACCTGCATTGTATTGAATTTTTACATCGCTGTTAAATGAATAGAGTTGAATTAATGGCCAAGCATCAGAATCTAATCCAATTTGTCCAGACGGAATATTTGAATTTGTATTAATTGATTGTGCATGTCTTACAACATTGTTAAGAATTGTAGGAGCCGTAGGAGAACCATTGCATTGAGTAAATGAAGCAGCACCGTTTGTAAAACCGGAAAGACCATTGTTTCCTGGAACAGCGAATCCATCAGTTTGTGAAAAAGAAACCCCAAAAACATTTGATGGTGTATCCCTACTACAAAAAACACCAAAGTCCAAACCTTTACCCGAAGTAGAAGACTGGGTTGAATCTGCTATTTTTGCCTTGTTAACATTTGCAAAATATGCATACCAATTACCATCAGTGGATTGAACCATTCGTAAAGATTTACCGTTAATGGTAACATCTGGTTCTCCTTTTCCTTGATCTGTATCATGGAGGTTTGGATCACGTATAATTACTTCAACTACCATTGAGCCTGAAAAGCGATTGTTAAATTGAGAATTTTCTGCTGAAACAAAAAGATTGGGGTTACTAGATGCATCTACATGTGTTATAGGGATTAAAAAAGCGCTAAAGCAAAAGCTAAGTAAGATAATTGTTTTTCTAGTCATCATATCAACAAATAGCATTCATCCCAAATAATCATGTCGTATGAATTATCTTTAGAATACTTGTAATATATGATAATTCATAAAATAGACAGAAATGTTTGTTCAGAAAACTAGAGTTTTACAGATTTCACTTATAGCCATTTTTTCAGCATTTGTTGTAGAACTAGTTTTTGGATTAATTTCTAACAGTTTGGGTTTGATTACAGATAGTGTCCATGCATTGCTTGACAGTGTTGTTACGGCAATTCTACTATTAGCTGCAAGGATGGCAATCAAACCTCCAGATGAAGATCATACATACGGACATGGAAAAATTGAATCACTTGGAGGAATGATAGGTGGAATTGCAATTTTTCTAATAGCTGTATTTTTCATTTATGAGGCAATTCAGAGATTACAAAGTCCAGCTCCAACGGTGTTACCAGGAATGTTTGCAATTATTGGAGGACTATACACGATAGGAATTGATATTTTTAGAATAATTCTTCTTCAAAAATCCATTAAAAAAATTGGTGGAACTACACTCAAAGCTGATTTTTATCATGCATTTATGGATCTGGGTTCAACTGTAATTGCAATAGTTGGAATTATACTAGTGTCATATGGATTCTATAATGGAGATTTTGCAGCAGCACTAATTCTAGGAGTTCTTTTAGTAATTCTAAGTTTGAGATTAATCCACAAAACAGCACTAGATCTTACGGACATAATATCTCCCGAGCTTGTAAAAAATGTAAGAAAAATTATTGCAGATACAGAAGGAGTAATTGATGTTGGAGAAATTCTGATGAGAAGATCTGGAAATACATTATTCACAGATGTTACTATCTCATTAAGAGGAGACACTAGTTTTGATAGAGCTCATGAAATTAGCAATAGGGTTGAAAATAATATTAAAAATAGGATACCGAATGTTTCTATCACAGTTCATTTTGAGCCAGATTGGAAAAATGTTCCACTGGATGCAAAGATTAACGATATTGCAAAAAGCGTAGCAGGAGTCAAAGGTGTACACAACATAATATCACATAAAACCAAAGGAAAAACATACTCTAATCTTCATGTTATGGTAGAAAGAGAAATCAATTTAGATTTAGCACACAAAATATCAGAGGAAGTAGAACAAAAGATTCAAGAAAATATTCCCGAAATTGAACATGTGACCATTCATCTTGAACCATTTCTTACTGTTCCAACCAATCTAAACAAAGAAGATAAGATCACAGAAGAGAAAATAAGAGAGATTTTAAAAAAATATTCAACAATTAAGAAAATTGGTCGCATCGTGTCTTTGAATTTTGAAAATATTCTCAAGATAGACATTGATTGTTCATTTGATAAAGAGATATCAATTGAGAAAGTTCATGACATGACATCAGAAATAGAACATGCCATAAGAGCTCAAATTAAAAATGCGGTAATCACGATACATCCTGAACCAATTTAGCAATCAAACCAGAATACTTGTGAGATACATGATAAGCATTCCTGAACCTATTCCTGATATTATGGATGTTTGTACTAGTTTTTGTTCACTTTGATAAATCCATTTTAAAATAACAAGTGCAACTTGGAAGATTGCCCCTGCCCCAATTGCCAAGAAGATTATTGCTGTAAATGGTGAATAGAAAAATCCTCCAATCCAAGTACCCAAAATTGTAGGAGCACCTGCAATGAGTCCAAGAAGAACTATTTTCAATACAGGAGATTTTGATTTGGCTACAGGAGATGCAATTGCAATTCCCTCAGTTGTATTATGTAATGCAAATCCAACAATCAAAAAAGTACTTAATGCTACCTGACCCAGACCAATTGCAGCCCCTATAGCTAATCCCTCACCTAAATTATGTAATCCAATTCCTATAGCAATCATCAATCCAATTGCAAATGGTTTAGAAGATGCACTAAGAGTAGCTCTTGAAGTAAGTTTTTCAGCAGTATAATACAATCCTAGAAATGATAGTAAAGCAACTGTTATGATAAGTAACTCCCCATTAAAATTAGCAGAAAGATTTTCTTTTGAAACCTCAAATCCTTCAAGCATTGCATCAATGCCTAGAAAAAACAACAATCCAACAGTCAGTGCAAGAAAAAAATTGTATTTGTTTTTTCCAATCCTTTTGATAAAAGGCAACCACAGTAATCCAATCATTACAGGAATAATTCCAACATATGTTCCAATTATAGCAAAAAATCCAGCTAATTCAGAATCAGATTTTAATGCGGGAGTTGCAGCCTCAATGAATTTTTCAAATCGCACACCATCATCTAATGTAATCCCAATTGTGTATGGTTCAGCATGGTTCCATGCAAAAGGAATTCTTACCAGAGCGGTTTCAAATCGTTCTAATGACTTGTGAGGTTCTATAGCTGCAGGTTGAATTCTATCATTGACATCTGCCATTACAATCACAACAGAGATTGGACCGGTATTTCGAACTGTGACATGTATTTCTGAATCAACAAATTCAACTTTTTCAATAGTAATTTCAGGTAAAGCCACACCAAATTGAAGCAAATCAGAGCCCGGACCTAACAAATACAAAATCATAACTACAAGAAATGCAAAAGGGATTAAGCCACTTGCAATCAAACGGATTTTAGATGCTTTGATTTCTTCCATGTTATTCTCCAGATTTGTCTTTAACTAGAAATAGACCAACCCATCCTTTTTCAGAAAATTCAACTTTGTGTGCATGAAATAGATACTTTCCAGGGTACTGATATTGAAATTCCATAATTCCACGCTCAGTTTGAGATAGAGTTATCATATCTGTATAAGTTGAAGGGACCAAGCTAGTTCCAGTAGGGAAATATTGGTATAGATTCCCATGCAAATGAAAATTATTAATTGGATCAAATTCTACCATATTTACAACATAAATTCGAATTAGTTCGTTTGTGTTAATTTGAATTGGATGATGTTGGTAATAAAATGGAATTGTATTAGCAGCATAGAAATTATTTTCAGTATCAAAATCGGTATCAAATCCATTTAGAACCATCACCATTTCATCAGCTTGAGGTCGTGGTATTTTTGGATCCACTATGAAAACACCATAAAGACCATGTGAAATGTGTTCTTCAAGAGGCATTACATGGCAATGATATGGATGCACTCCTATTGGACCTGCTACAAATTCATAGGTAAATTGGCCACCTCCAGCGCCAACAATTTCAAAAACACCATCCATCTCAGCTGGATGAATTCCATGAAAATGCATAGTATGTGGTTTTGAACCATTATTGATGAAATGAATGCGAACTAAATCACCTTCAGTTGCACGTATAGTAGGACCAGGAACAGTTCCATTAAAAGTCCAAACAGTGTAAAAAACTCCAGGAGATATTTCTTGTATTTTATTATCTTCAGCAATTATTGTAAAATCTCTAATTGTTTGACCATTTGATTCAGAGACACGACCATAATTAAAAGTCCTAAGAAACTTATCTGGATCAAATTCAACAGTTGAAACTGAATAAACAGGATCTAAGACATCGCCTGAGGTTTTAATAATTTGTCCGGTATGAGTGACAAAAATTTTTTGTTCTAGTTGTGCTTCTGTAAATATAGAAAAACCGATTACTGCTGAAATTCCAATAATCACAGATATCACTAGCATTAAAGTGGAACGAGTAAAGGTCAAAGATGAATAACATACAGGATTTGTTTATTTAAAAGTTAGCCTAGGCTAACTTTTTTAGTCTAATCTAAGTTTATGAAATATAGGAAGCATTTGACAAAAAATTAGGTTTAAACTAAAGACTAATACAAAAAGAATGTGCAAAAATCAGGCATACTTTTTGTTATTGTAGGGGGAATAGTTGGATTAGGAATAATACTGTCATTTTATGGTAATCAGGTAATTTTTGAGGATTTGATAAAGGGTGAAGGACAAGTTAAACTTGGTAAAAATCTGATAGTTCCAATTGAATTTGAAACGGTACAAACACATGCAGGAGTTTATGCGATTCAAATAATTGATTTTAAAAAAGAGATAACGGCAAAGATATTAGATCCATCTGATAGAGAAATAGAATCACAGGTAATCAATCAAGAAGTATTTGAAGGAAGATTCAAGATTGAAGAACCTGGGACATACAAATTAGTAATTGAAAATCCAGATGAAATAGAAATCAAAGTTTTTGGAGTAATAGGTCCAGAACCAGATGCAGGTAAAAAGTCAATTGGATTTATTTCATTATACATACTTGTAATTGGTTTGGGAGGAATGGGAGGAGTTACTATTTATGCAATTAAAAATCGTAAAAAATCTTTTAGTTAAGATAGCTATCCATTTTTTCTAATCCTTCAATTGTTGCATTAAAGGTATCACTGTTTTCTATTATTTCAGTTAATTTTTCAGTATTTGCAGAAAATACTAATTTTTCATCATGAATAGTTTTAAGAATAAATCCATGCTCGATTAAATAACCAAGTCTTTCAAATACTTCGGTTTCAGATATCGAAGATTTTTCTGCAAGAAAAGAACATAATTTTTCGCCATCTTCTAATTCTGACAAAATAGATGATGTGATAGGATCAAACATGCAATCTATCACCTTTTCTCTATCAAAAGCCTCGTCCATTTCTACTTCAAATTTTTTCGGTGAATTAAGAACTTTTCTAATTAAAAATCAAATAAAAAAGAAACCAATAAGATAATTAATAAAATAACATAATTACAAAAAATGCAGAAATTATGTATTAAAGATACATCTGGAAAAGGAGAACATTGTTTCTGTATTGATATTGATGCCCAAAGAGGAGTAAAGAAATGCTGTAAATGCAACCAATGGAATGTTCAGGGTAAAGATTGGACAGAGATTTCAGACTTTAGATAAATTTCTAAATTTTGTATTATATCCGATCTGAGGCTAAAATACAAAATTATAATTCAAAAAAAAGGTCATACATGTGGTCATGATTCTCTTCTATGCCTCTAACTGACGCCTAGCATGGTTTTTATCGGGGTAACAGAGAATTTTTGAATACTTGAGCACTCAAGAATACAGACACATTGTAAGAATTGTAGGGAATGATATCCCAGGAGCTAGAAAGGTAATAGTAGGATTAACCCAGATTAAAGGAATAGGATATAATTTTGCCACTGCAATTTTAGATACTTTAAAAATTAACACGAATACAAATATTGGTTTCTTATCAGAATCAGACGTTCAGTCAATTGAAAAATTAATCACAAATCCCATAGCAGGTAATTTTCCACCATGGTTTCTAAATAGAAGAAAAGACATTGAAACAGGTTCTAACATGCACCTATTAACATCAGATATTCCTTTTACTTTAAGAAATGATATTGAAAGAGAAAGAATAACCAACAGTTGGAGAGGTTATCGTCACATGTATGGATTAAAAGTCAGAGGTCAATGTACTAGAACTACCGGTAGAAAGGGTGGAGCAGTAGGTGTTGCCAAAGCTGGAAAACCTGCTCCTGCACAAGCAGCAGCGGCACCTGCAGCAGCAGCGGCACCTGCAGCAGCAGCGGCACCTGCAGCAGCATCTGCAAAACCTGCTGATGCAAAGAAGGCAGCTCCTGCGGAGAAAAAGAAATAGGTGAAATGTAATGGGAGATCCTAAATATCCAAGACGAATGTGGAGAAAACCAAAGAGACCACTTAACTATGATTTAAAAATGGAAGAGCTAAAAACTCTTGGAACATTTGGCTTAAGATCAAAAAGAGAATTGTGGAAAGCACATACAGAATTATCCCGTGTAAGACACCAAGCAAGATCATTACTGGCATTAAGACAAGAGATCAGATTAGAAAAAGAACCAATCTTGATGAAATCATTATCCAGAATTGGATTAGTAAGTAACGAATCTACTTTAGATGATGTACTTAATCTTCAAGTAAATGATTTACTATCACGTAGATTACAAACACTTGTAACAAAAAAATTAGGATTTAAAACTCCATATCAAGCAAGACAAGCAGTAATTCATGGACACATTATGATTGGAGATAGAAAAGTAAACATTCCATCATACATAGTAACATTAGAAGAAGAAAAAAATATTCATTTCTCACCAGAGTCCAAGATTCCAGGTATGCTTGAAGATACTAAATCAGAACCTAAACCTGAAATCACTGAAGTGGAACAGGTAGAAGCAGAATCTCAAACTAAAGAGTAAAAAATTTAATTTAATAATTACAAGAAATAACTTTAACAGTAAATAACCCCACTATGTTATAGAAAGATAAGTTATGTGTTCAATTATAGGCTATTATGGAAACGAAGTAGCGGCACCAATAATAGTCAAAGGGCTAAAAAGAATGGAGTATCGTGGATATGACAGCGTAGGAGTTGCCACTGAATCAAATAGCCATATAGAATTAAAAAAAGGAATCGGGAAGGTAGAAGAAGTAAATTCCAATGTACATCTTGATACATTACCTGGAAAAATTGGAATAGGGCATACTAGATGGGCAACACATGGAAAAGTAACAGATGCAAATGCACATCCACACCCCAGTAATTCAGGAAAATTAGCGATAGTACATAATGGAATAATAGAGAATTTTGAACAATTAAAAATAGAATTAGAAGAAGACGGTTATGTCTTTAAAAGCGAAACAGATACTGAAGTAATAGCAAATCTACTTCAAAAAAATTATGAAAATGTAAAAAACGTAAAAGATGCGATAATAAAAACAGTTTCAGAATTAGAAGGACATTATGCATTTGTTGCAATGTTTGAGAATGGGCAATTGGCAGCTGCAAGATTTCATGAACCATTAATTGTAGGAATTGGAAAGGATAGTTATTTTCTCTCAAGTGATGTTTTAGGATTTATTGAACAAACAGATAATGCAATTTACATAGAAAATGGAAATTTTGTAATAATAGACAATGATAAATTACAAATTTTAGATTTCAACGGTGAAATTGTAAAACAACAAATTACAAAAGTGTCAAAAGAATTTGCAGATGCATACAAAGGAGATTATGCACATTTCACACTAAAAGAAATTTCAGAACAACCAGATACAATATTCAAAGCAGGGGAAAACACTGGAAATGCAATCAAAAATGCAGCTGAATATATTAAAAATTCAAATAATATCTACATCACAGGAAGCGGTACAAGTTATAATGCAGCACTAATCGCTAAACAAGTTTTGGCAAAATATGCTAAAATCAAAGTGGATGCAATTATTTCGAGTGAATTACAATTCTCATCAGATACAATTGAACCAAATTCTACATTAATTGCTATTTCACAAAGTGGTGAAAGCGCAGATGTTTTAGATGCTGTAAATATTGCAAAAAAAGTAAATTGTAATATAATTTCTATAGTAAATTCTCTTACATCATCATTGGCGAGAGAGTCAAATATTGTAATTGGGATGAATTGTGGACCAGAAATAGGTGTTGCAGCAACAAAAAGTTTCACATCACAGATGATCGTAATATACAAAATTGTGGAAGAGATTACCAATGGAGACATTAAGATAAATTATAAAGAAATATCAGAATCAATTGCAAAAATTCTTGAAAATCATGACCAAATTAGGCATATTGCAAGTGAAATTAAAGAGATTTCAGACATCTATGTCTTAGGTAGAGGCATTCATTATCCAATAGCTATAGAATCGGCGTTAAAATTAAAAGAGCTGACATACATCCACGCGGAAGGAATTCCAGGTGGAGAACTAAAACATGGACCGCTAGCATTGATGGATTCTAATGTGTTTGTTATCATAATTAATCCAAATGATTCGACATATTCAGATACTCTAACAAGTGCTAGAGAGATTAAAGCGCGTGGTGCAAAGATCATAGGAATATCAGATCAAAAAAGTGATGTGTATGATTATTGGATTGAAATTCCAAAAACAAATGAATTGGCATATCCTATTTCAGAAACAATCCCTATTCAATTGCTCTCATATTATGCTGCACTTGAAAAAGATGCAGACCCAGATTATCCTAGAAACTTGGCAAAATCAGTTACAGTGAAGTGAATAATCGATGATACTCTTTTTCATACAATGTTAAAAAGTGTGCAGAGTCTTTTCCTGTTTTTATCATAGATGCAATAATACTTCCGCCTGCACCAACACCTTCTTTTGCAAACCCCTGAGAAAATGCCTTTAATCCAGAAAATTTAGAATTTTCCAATCCGGGATTAACAGAAATTGCTGGAATATCTGCAATTTCAGAAACAAGTGATTTAAAATTTGCACTTGTATCAGAAGAAATGTAAGAAGTGGTTCCAATAGCAGTATTCTGATCATTGAATCCAATTTTTGAAGCAAACGCTAAAACTGCAGTCATTTGAGTACCACCTGCCAGCATTACTTTAGTGACTTCAGATGCTGCACTTAACATACCAGCTACAAAAGCAATCATCGGATCACCAACTTGAGATATAACATGATATGGATCTTTGGAAGTTAATCGCTCCAAGGCTGAATTTACTATTTGATTTTTTAATTCAACTGGATTATTTGGAATGCTGGAGCTAACTTTAGCATTAAATCCCAATCCACGCAAAACAGCAAGAGCAGTTGTTGTACCTCCAGGAATACTTTCACCAATTATCAAGCAATTAGTCATAGATGCAAGATTTCTTCCTACCATCCTTCCATAATCGACTGCTTGTGATACTTGAGTGTCATTCATTGCTGAATCAACTGAAATGTTTCGTCCATAAGACAATCCAGTTTGAATAAACGGTAATTGAGGTAAAATTTTACTTCCAGCATTAATCACAATGTGAGGAATACTACATGATTCTAATGCAGTTTTAGTGAGTAATGCAGGAGTGGGTTTACCATCGGGGGTCATTGGTATTTTAGAAATTGTTTTACAATATCCATAGTAAAGATATTCTGCATCTGCCGGAGAGGTAAATTTTATGGAATCCGTATCAGCACCAGCAAATGAGATTCCAGGTATTTCACATGTTTCAGTATAAGATATAGCAAGAGAAAATAAAAAATTTCCAGATTTTATAGAGTTAATAAAATCATGACCTTTGTGTATATTACCAAAAAATTCAAAATTATCTAAATAGGTCATTGCCCCATCATTTCAACAAACTCTTGTTCAGTTCGTTTTTGCATAACAAAATTAGTTTTTTTCTCTTGACCGATTGTAGATATTAGAGAATGTCCATAATTATGTCCGCAGTAAAGAACAAGATCATCATTTAACGAATGGAGAACATCAAAAAGACTATGATACAATTCTTTAGCACTGCCTCCAGGTAAATCTATACGGCCACAATTTCCTACAAAAAGTGTGTCACCAGAAAAAATTTTTCCATCTCCAATTAGACACATACTATCTTTAGAGTGACCAGGTGTATGTAGAACAGTTAATTTTGATTCACCAAATTCAATCACATCACCATCTTTTACAGATATGTCATGTTTTAATTCAGATTTTTCATGTTGTATTATTTTTGCATTAGTAGATTTTGCTATACCTTCATTTCCCAATGTATGATCAAAATGATGATGAGTATTGATAATGTATTTTATTTTTAAATTATTTCGCTTTATTACACGCTCTATTTCATCAAGATCCCAAGAAGGATCAATTATTATTCCCTCATCTGTATTTTCATCTTCAACAACATATGTGAAATTTTGCATGTTGCCAACTTGAATTTGATGAACTTTCATAGAACTCCCTCTTCTGCCTCTGGAGGAATGCCTATTTTTTCTGCATATAATTCACCTGTCAAATCTTTTCTTTTTGGAATACCTTGTTTCATTTTATGAAATGTTACAGTCATATCAGATTTTACATAGATGTTGGCAGTTTCCCCAGTTTGTGGATCTAATCCAGATGGGACATCAACTGAAAACTTGAAACATTTAGCATTATTAATGAAGTTGATTGCTGACACATATGGTTCTCTAATGTCACCAGAGATTCCAGTCCCTAGGATTCCATCGACAATCACATCAGGTGTAAAATCATAATCAAATTTTCCACCCGTAAGTAATTTTACTGAAGGCATTTTTTCTAAAATAGACCAATTCCAAGAACTTTCTTCTGTCTTTATTTTATCAGGAGTTCCCAGAAGATGAACTGTTACATTAGCACCATATCCAGCTAAATGTCTTGCCATTACCAACCCATCACCTCCGTTGTTACCCATACCTACATAGATCAGAATCTTTTTTGATTCGACATTTCCTAATTTTTCAACTAGTCTTTTTACAGCAGCAGCTCCGGCGTTTTCCATCATGAATTTTTTTAAAAATCCCATAGCATGACCGTTATTTTCTATTTGATACATTTGATCTACAGTAATGTCCATGATTTACAGAGTCACATTCCAAAATAAGAGCTTTGGCAAACGATTTATGACAGACTTCTCCAGATCTGTATATGACATTAAAAAATGTGAAATTATCTTTAAATAAAATTGCAAAATCTTTATCAGAAGTTCAAGATGCTAGAGAATTTTTACTAAAAAATACCAGAGAAATAATAATTCTGTGTAGTAGATCCATTATGGCTGTACATAATGGTGATATGAAATTAGCAAAAAACAATCTGAGCCAAGCAGATGTATTACTTAAAAAATATAAAAAAAAGGCCACACCCGATCTTTTGAGATATTTAATTACTCCAGAACAGGAATACGTTGAGGCGGCATCTTTAATTGCCATAGTAGAAAAAAAAGAGATTCCTTCAGACAAGAAATTAGGAGTATTGCCAGAATCATATGTTTTGGGATTAATGGATTGTGTTGGAGAACTAAAAAGAATGATTTTTGATAAAATAAGAATTGGTGATATAGATAATGCCTCAAGAATTTTTCAAATAATGGAAAATTTGTATTTAGAACTTTATCCATTTTCAATGTATGATAAAGTGTTAAAGGAAGCTCGAAGAAAAATTGATGTGGATAGAATTTTAGTGGATGATGTTAGAGGAGCAATTACAGAAGACAAAAGAAGATCGGAATTAATCAAAGCACTAAACAAATTACAGAAATAGAATTAGTGTTAATCAAAATTAGATGCGGGTGGTGGGATTTGAACCCACGAACTCCTAAGAGACTAACCCCTCAAGCTAGCGCCTTTGGCCAGGCTGGGCGACACCCGCAACGAAAATTTCTTGCATGGTTTTTATAATCCTTGATTACTTTTTTGTACGTATGTTAATTCCTGTAAGATGTTTTACTTGTGGAAACTTGATTGCTGATAAGTATGAAGAGTATCAAAATAAAGTAAAATCTGGAGAAGATCCAGCTAAAGGACTAGATTCTTTGGGAATACATAGATATTGTTGCAGAAGAATGTTGCTAACTACAGTTGAAACAATTCAACAAGTTATTCCATTTTATGAAGCGATACAGAGAAGACATCAAGAAGTCCAATCTGAACTAGAGTAGTTTGGCAAAAATAACTTCCATCAAAGGACGTATTATTTACAATAGTCGTGGAAGTAAAACGATTGAAGTTGATATTTTATCTGAGAATAAATTTTTAGGAAGAGTGTGTGCTCCATCAGGAGCTAGTGTTGGAAAATATGAAGCTGTAAGCTTTCCAAATGAAAAACCTGAGGAAAGCTTAAGAATTTTAAATGAAAATGCTCAAAAATTTATTGGGTTAGAATCATCAGATCTTAAAACAGTTCATGATACACTACGGAGTATTGATCAATCACCAAACTATGAAAATATTGGAGGTGGATTAGCATTTGCAGTAACCATTGCTTCAATGGAATCCGCTTCAAAGGCATTAGACAAACCATTATTTCAGATATTATCAAATGAATCATCATTCAAGTTTCCTTTTCCTTTAGGAAATATTTTGGGCGGGGGAGCCCATGCAGGTCCAGGAACACCAGACATTCAAGAAATTTTGATTTGTGCTGTAGGAGCTAAAACAATTAGAGACGCAATTGAGACAAATTTGTCAGTTCATAAAGAGTTAAGGCGTATTTTAGAAAAAGAAGATCCTAGTTTTACCAATGGACGTGGAGACGAAGGTGGATGGGCGCCAAAATTAAAAAATGAAAAAGCTTTAGAACTTTCAGCAAAAGCTTGTGAAAATTTAGGATTTACTTTGGGAAAAGAAGTAGCATTAGGAGTTGATTTTGCATCTTCCACTCAATGGAATGAAGAAAAACAAAAGTATGTTTATCAAAGAGGCGGTTTTGTTAATTCATCAGAACAACAAATTGAATTTGCTGCAAATATTATTAATAAATACAAATTGATCTATGCAGAAGATGCAGTTCATGAAGAAGCCTTTAGTGATATGGCAGAACTCACTGCAAAATTTCCCAATACATTAGTCACAGGGGATGATCTGACTGTTACAAATAAAGACATATTATCAAAAGCAATCAAATTAAAATCTTGTAATGCAGCTATTCTCAAAGTAAATCAAGCAGGTAGTCTTTATGATGCATTTGAATTTGCCAAAGTTGCAAGTCAAAACAACATAAAATTAATTACATCACACAGATCTGGGGAGTCTACGGATTCGCATATTTCTCACATAGGATTAGCAACAAAGTCAAAAATGCTCAAAGTGGGGGTAGTAGGTGGAGAAAGAGTAGCAAAACTAAATGAGCTTATTCGTCTATCAGAGCATGATTTAATATGCGGTATGGCAGAGATTTAAAATCGCTATGAGTGAACAAACCGAAGCAACAGACATCAAAAAGAAGATCCTATCTACAGGAATTAGGGTAGGAACACCAGTTAAGACGAAATTCATGACACCATTTATCACCAAAGCTAGTCCTGAGGGGCTATACATGTTAGATATCGATATTACTTTAGAAAAAATTAAAACTGCAGCCAAATTCATCAATCGCTTAGGCACAGACAAACTAATCGTGTGTTCAGCTAGACAGTATGCAAATACCCCAATTGAGAAATTTTGCGAAATGCTAGGTTCAAAGAAATTGTTAGGAAGATTCATGCCAGGGACACTAACTAATCCGTCATTACCATATTATATCGAACCAAAAGTTGTTCTAATTTCTGATCCTCAAGTAGATGTTCAAGCAATTACAGAAGCAACGAATGCAGGTATCCCAGTAATTGGAATTTCAAATACAGATAACATTACATCAAAATTAGATGTAATTATTCCAGCAAACAATAGAGGACGAAAAGCTCTGGCTACAGTTTATTGGTTATTAGTTCGTCAGATTCTCATAGAGAGAGGAGAATTAAAAGAAGATGAACCAATGAAATACGAAATTGATGATTTTGAAACAAAGATAACGGAAGAGGAAATAGAGTAATGCAAATTAGAACACCGGCAGTAGCCGGAATGTTCTATTCCGGTGAAAAAAAAGAATTAAAAAAATCCATCAATGATTGTTTTTTACACAAATTTGGTCCAGGTAAAATTCCACCATCGGACAATAAAAAGAAAATTTTTGGGGTTATTTGTCCGCATGCAGGTTATGCTTATTCAGGCCCAATTGCATGTCATTCATTTTATGAGATTTCTTCAAACCTACCGGAATTATTCATAATTGTAGGTCCAAATCATTGGGGGATTGGAAGTAGTGTTGCAACAATGAAAGACAGTAAATGGCAAACACCTCTAGGCGAAGTTGAAGTTGATTCTGAAACTGCAGAAGAAATTTCAAATATTACAAAAATTATAGAAGTGGATAACTTTTCTCATTCAAGAGAACATAGTCTAGAAGTACAGATTCCAATATTACAAGAAATATCAAAAAAATTTAGAATTCTACCTATTGTGTTAATCAATCAAAGTAAAGAAGTCGCTATTCAATTAGGATCAGCGATTGCAAATATTGCTAGAAAAAAGAAAGTAATGATTATTGGTTCTTCAGATTTTACTCATTACGAACCAAATGAGTTTGCACATGAACAAGATGCTGCATTAATTGAGCCTATTTTAAAACTCGATGTGGATAGATTCTACGATGTATTAAACAAAAAAGATATCAGCGCATGTGGATACGGTGCCATTGCATCAACTATGATTGCATGCAAAGAGCTTGGGGCAACAAAAGGAGAATTACTAAAATATGCTACAAGCGGAGATATCACAGGAGATACGAGTTCTGTTGTTGGGTATGGGTCGATTATTTTCACTTGATATCTAAAGCATCTGCACCTGGAAAGGCAATTCTTTTTGGGGAGCATTTTGTTGTATATGGAATTAAAGCAATTTTATGTGCTATTAATAAAAGAGTCACAGTAACTGCTGAGAAAATTCCTGAAAATAAAATTTTAGTTAAATCAAAGATTGGAGAGTTAGATCTGCCATTAAACAAACCCATTTCAGAAATAAATTCCCCACTAAAACCGTTTTATTATTTAGCAAACAAAATGATTGAAAAGCACAAACAAAATACAGGAATAAAGATCATTGTAGAATCAGAAATTCCATCTGGTGTAGGATTAGGATCATCTTCTGCATGCTGTGTTGCAGGTGCTGCTGCAATATCCAGATTATTTGAAGAAAGTACTAAAAAGGAAATTTTAGAGATGGCTATAGAAGCTGAAAGAACAATTTTTCAAAATACTTCAGGAGCTGACTGCACAGTTTGTACATTTGGAGGATTAATGGAATATGATAAATCAAAAGGTTTTTCACAAATTCAATCAAAATCAAACTTTCATCTTGTAATTGCAAATTCTAACATCGAGCATTCAACAGACGAAGTGGTATCAAAAGTGAAGAAATTTAAAGAAAAAACGAAAAAACATTTTCTGATATGTGTCAAAAAGAAAGTGAATTGATCAATCACGTTTCTAGAATGTTAAAAAATAATGACTTAGAAGGATTAGGAAAAAGCATGCATGAAAATGAGGAATACTTGGAAATTTTAGGTATATCAAATGATAAGTTACGTGATATGGTAAAGATAGCTGGAGAGGCTTCATTTGGAGCAAAAATTACGGGCGCAGGTGGAGGAGGATGTATTATTGCTTTAACCGATGAATCAAACTTAGAAAAAACCATCTTGAAACTAAGAGAGAGAAATTACGATTGCTTTTCTGTAAAAATTGATTTTAATGGATTGAATACTTTTTAATGTACTAGATATTTTGTGACAGCATGATTCTCATAAAACTTGGGGGTTCAATTATAACAAATAAGGAAAAACCACTTAGCCCTAGAAAAAAAGTTATTGAGAATATTGTTAAAAAATTAAAGCATCTCAAAGAACCCATAATAGTGGTACATGGTGGAGGTTCATTTGGACATTTTTGGTCTGTAAAATATGACATGCATACTAAACCAAAAAAATATGACATGCATGGGGTTGCAATTGTGAAAAATTCAATGATTGATCTTAATAAAATAATTTTAGAGATTTTTGTAAAAAATAAACTAAATCCATACGCATTACCCCCAACTGATTTCATGTCAGGAAACAAATCAATTACAACAAAGGTAAAAGAAATTGAGAACATTGCCAAATCAGGATTAATACCAATAACTTATGGAGATGCTCTTTGGTATGGAAACAAAAAAACATACATTTTATCAGGAGATAAAATAATGACACTTTTATCTAAAATATTAAAACCGAGGCTGATCATTTTTGCTTTAAATGAAGACGGTCTTTATTCAGATCTAACGACTAAAAAATTGATTCGTGAGTTAAAAGGAGAAAACCCAAAAATTTCTGAAAACAAAATGGATGTTACTGGTGGGATGAGTAGAAAGGTGGAGGAAGCAACCAATATTGCAAAGATGGGGATGAATGTATTTTTTGTAAACGGTAACAAACCAGAAAGAATTTTGAAAGCGATTAAAAATAAGAAATATGAAGGTACACTGTTTAGAGGTAAAAGAAGTGGCTGAAGAATATGTAATTTTAGTTGATGGAAACGATAATCCAATAGGTTCAGAGGAGAAAGTAAAATGTCACTTACCAAACGGAAAGCTTCACAGAGCATTCACAGCACTGCTTTTTGATAAAAAGGGAAGATTGGTGCTTACAAAAAGAGCAAAAGAAAAAATGTTGTGGCCTGAGGATTGGGATGGAACCGTTGCCAGTCATCCAAGAGAGGGTGAGACATACATATCATCTGCTGAAAGAAGAATGCCTGAAGAATTAGGGGTTTCATGTAAGATGGATTATTTAATGAAATTTGAATATCATGTACCATACAAAGATGTAGGGTCTGAAAATGAGATTTGTGGTACTCTAATAGGCATTGTTGATGAATCAACTAAATTTAAAATTGTTGAGGATGAAATTGATGAAATCAAATGGGTTTCGGTAAATGAACTTATTTCTGAAATTAAAAACAATCCAAAAATTTATTGTCCATGGATGTTAATTGCTCTGAAATTTCTAGATAAATCAGAAAATAAAACGTTTGAAAAACACAAAAACATTTTGTCTTTATGGATTAATTCAGAATTACAAGATGAACTACAAAAAGCAATTAGAATTCATCTAGCGGATGATAAATGGAGATTAGTTAAATGAAAAAAGAAAAATCAATTGAAAAAAATGCAAAAATTGTTAATAAATATTTAAATTCAAAACTAAAAGGAAACCCTAAATCACTTTATGATGCAGCATCTCATTTGATTGTTCATGGGGGGAAAAGATTAAGACCATATATGGTCATCAAGAGTTGTCAGATTCTGGGTGGAAATACAGCAACCGCAATGCCTGCTGCAAGTGCAGTAGAGATGATACATAATTTCACATTGGTACATGATGATATAATGGACAACGATGAAATGCGTCATGGTGTTCCAACAGTTCATAAGAAATTCGGAATGCCAATAGCAATTTTAGCTGGGGATGTATTGTTTTCAAAGGCATATCAAATTATTTCAGAGTCAAATATATCCAAAGATTCTACAGTTCAATTAGTTTCGAGATTAGCAAAAGCATGTGTTGATGTGTGTGAAGGTCAATTATTAGATGTAAAAATGGCAGAGGAGAAAAGAATCCCAACCCAAAAAGAATACATTGCAATGATAGGAAAAAAAACTGCAGCATTATTTGATGTTTCATGTTCAATGGGAGCTATTTGTGCAACCAATAATCAAAAAGATATTTTGAATTTATCAAATTTTGGTAAAAATCTAGGTATTGCATTTCAGATTACTGATGATCTTATTGGGGTAATGGGCGATTCAAAAATTACAAAAAAACCAGTTGGCAATGATCTAAGAGAAGGAAAAAAATCACTTCCAATTCTTATGGCAATAAAATTATCTAAAGGTAAAGACCATAAAATAATTCTAAAAGCATTTGGAAACCCAAAAGCAACAAAAAATGACCTTAAAAATGCAGTTGACGTAATTCAATCTCTTGGTATAGAAGTAGAAGTAAGGTCTCAGGCTCTAAAATATGCAGAGATGGCAAAAAAATCACTCTCAAAATATTCAGGTCCAGCAAAAACAGAATTGATAGATCTTTTAGATTTTGTAGTAAAAA
>NZ_AHJG01000173.1:0-740 GCF_000241145.1 Candidatus Nitrosarchaeum limnium BG20
GGGGTTAGGTATCTCTTTTGAGAGATAGAGAGGAGGAAATACTACCAAAGATAAGACAAGATAAATTCCAACTAGTACAGATGCTATAACTATTGGAAAATATTTCTTCATTTCTTTGAATTATTTTGGCTTGTTAAAAAATTCTGGCAAATCAAACTTTGACAAATTCCAAAGACACTCTATCTAGCATGAATTTCAAAAATGCAGATAGGGGTTTTTTTATCCAGTGCTTTGCATTCCATTCCTTTACCAATTCATCATAGTACTTCCATTCAGATACATCTTTTTTGAGATGAATAGTCATCATAGCCTCAAAATTACTAGTATCCCAGTCTACAGGACACATCTTTTCATCCATCTGAGTTAACTTACCATCTTTCATTTGAAATGGATATGATTTGCATACTCCTGGTTTAAAGTCATTAACTGTACATCGAAAAATATCTCCCGTCTCTTCAAGAAATGTACATCCTCCATTTTTTTGCTTTAGTGCAAGATCCAATAATCCTTCTTTTACCTTAATTCCAAGAGAATAGTCTTTTGCCCCATAAATCTCTAAAAAATTATCAGGGGGTAATCCCAATCCAACTGACAGTCGGTAAATATCATGAGCATTAACAAATATCACATATTCTTTGCAGCAGTTTGTATGACATGAAACACAAGGAAATTCAGAGTCTGAAATTATTTTTAATGTCATGAATCATTAAATAAATTTCATGTATTAAGTGTGTTAAAGA
>NZ_AHJG01000172.1:0-20447 GCF_000241145.1 Candidatus Nitrosarchaeum limnium BG20
CATGCTAGAAGAAGAACTCATTGATTTAATGACTTTCTGTCTTCAAAATCCGGATTCTTTGGAAATTACTGAAAAAAAGAAAAGAATTACAGAGATAGGCCATGAACTTTTTTTGGATGGTGGTTTAGATGCACTTGAAAATTTCTTTTTTGTATTGAAAAATAGAATTATTCAAGAAATAGAAAAAGATCCATCTCCACTGCGTTCGCTGTGGAATGGACTAACTCCTGAATGGCAGTACTAGTTTTTCTTTTAAGAAATTCTAGCCTCTACCAATTCTAAAGATAGCAGTACTGCATTTTGGGCAGGTGCCTTTTAGAGCTGGTTTACCATTTTTCATGGTGTATGGTTTAGCGCCTTCGATGTCTCTTTTATCTCGACACTTAACACAATATCCTATTGTCATGATACTCTTAGGCACGTAGTTCTATTAGCGAGATCTTGTTAATTTTTTTTTACTATGAGGCAAACCTATGATCTTATTTTTGTCTCAAATTAATTGATTTTGTAAGTTTTTACTCTTAAAAATTGGTTTTATTATGTGTGATTAGTTTTCAACTAGTTATTTTTAAAACAACATGTTCTGCTAATGCATCTAGTTTGTCCCAAGATTTACTTCCCTCTTCTGTTATATCCCACACAAAAATCTCTACTGTGTATTCGTCTGATTCTAGTGGCGTCCATGATAATGCCGGACTAAAAGTTTGTTCAGGGTCTAACGATAACCCGTTTATCCATCCTAATGAAACTACAACTCCTTGTTGATTTTTTACTTGGACTATGTATACAAATTTCTGTGCTTTGTCTTGATTATTTTTAATATCTGCAGTAATTTGTACATGCTGATTAACATTCACTTGATTTGATATTTTTACACCAAATGCATTTACTAATCGCGGATTTGTAATTTCAACCCTCTCTAATTGTGTTAATGCATATGCTGAATTGATTAAAACTATCCCAACTAGCATCACCATACAGATACTTACTATCTGTTTTATCATGAGTTTTGACAATTTTTTTGTTAATAAAGCGTTTCTACATCTTTTCTTGATACATCTGGGTTAATTTCTGCTACATTACTGTCCTTGAAGAATGATGATATTCAAGTTTAAAATTTTAAAATTGATTATATTTTGATTCTGTAATAATCCCATCTTTCTGGGTCGAATCTCGTAACGAATTCTGCTTGCTCCTTATCTATTCTGGATTTAATTACGTCTCGTAATGCGAAACTAGTCAAAAATTTGTATTTTTTAGAATGCGCTTGCATTATGAACATGTGTCGCATTTCACTACCTCCTTTTAACCCCCAATACCCCATCTTTAATGCCAAAGGTTCTAGAAATATGGTGTTGTTTAATCCATAATTTTCATCTCGTATTTCTGGCCTAAGTCTATAATTTTCTAATGGGCCTCCTTTTGCAAATCCAATTACTTCTCCTTTGCAATTATTTAGTCTTAGAGTGTTGAGAATTATGTTTGGATCCTTTATAGATTCTTCAAAACTGTCTCTTGCAAATTGAAGTGGCTTGGGTAATTCTAAAAATATGGCAAACAAAGATTTGATGAATTCTGGTTCTAATCGCGTATCAATGTTTTCAATAGTTGGAACCAATTTTAAATTGTCATAGGTGTAATTTGCTTGTATGGTGATCTCTTGCTGTCTTATGTTCATAAATCCTAACACTGTATCAAAGAAATTTTTTCTCATGTGTTTTGGTAGACTTTCTAAAATAAACCTGCACATCTCAGTTTCTTTGTTTAATAGTTCTTCAAAATAAGCTACTGAGCTTCTGACTATTAGCGAAGGTCTCCATGCTAAAGCATGTGCGTTCATTTTTGCCATCTCCATCGCTCTTGAAAAATCTCCTAATGAATAACCACTAATTCTATCTACTACGGAAAGATACCAACCTAAATTCATGAAATGATCTTGCTTTGCTTTATTGTTTTTTGTAATTTCTGAATTGTTAAAACATTCTTTAATTTGTCTTTCTGCATTTTCTTTTAACTTGCCACTCCATGGATATGTTGTTCGAAGTATTAGCACTTTAATAATTTCAAGATCTAAACCTGCTACATCTATTAATTTACGAAGTTTTCTATCCATGGAAATAAATTTCAAAACACTTTCTTCATGAGGTTTATCTACACTTTTTTGAGGATCAAAGTCATGAAATAGTGCAGCCGTGTACAGATATTTTAAATCAGTAATGGAGAATTTTTTTGATGAATTATTTAGATTGGCCGATAATAACGCAACATATGTGACTTCTAATTCATGGTTGATATTATGATACCCATAGTAGTCGCTTCCAAGGCCCTGTGTTTCAAATAGCTCAATTGTATAGTCTAACATCTCAATGTAGCAATCCTCATCAATACCACTCTCAACAATCACACTCATGATCTCGTTTCGCATGGTGTGTTGATTTGCGAATTCTTGCACTATTTTTAGTTCCAAATTCCTATTTTTAAAGATGCTTCTAAATTTATTGAAAATTTCATTGATTAATCCTGTCTTTTTTGAAAATTTCTTTTATTTTTATTAGAAACACTCAATAGAATTATTTCTTTTTTTACTATTATTGTCCGTTGACTTGAAATTACTTGAATCACTTATGACCATCAATCAGAGAGAATCTCTCAAATTTGTTCTCCATCTTGATGGTAGGAAATATTCATTTTCTGATGCTATGATTGTAAACTCTCCTACCCCTGTCAATTCTCCTACTACTCGAGGTGGTGTCTATTTTTCGGATACTTTTGCATATAAGATTAAAGGAACAATCCACGATCTATCTATAATTCCATTATTATCAAAAACCATGTTGGGTCCAAATACTGAGTTTGGAGAAATTAAAATTACTACAACCATACATAGTGATGGAAAAGAAACTCATTTGACGTTGTTTGCAAATTTAACTAATAGCGTTCAAAGTTCATCAAAAATTGAATTAAATATGATTTTGGTAAAATTAGCATCTGATTAATTTTTATCATAATATGCATCATATTTTTTCCGCAACTCTTCATTTGATAATACCTCGTATGCCTTATTGATCTTAACCATAATCTCTTCTGATTTGTCGTCTTTATTTTTGTCTGGGTGTATCTTCTTTGCAAGTTCTCTGTACTTATTTTTTATTTCATCTTGCGTTGCCTCTTGTGAAATATCTAATGTTTTATAGTAATCTGGTAGTACTGAGTTTTGAAACGCCTCTCTGAATTCCTTATTGTCTTTAGATTTACTTCTTGTCCCAAATTCTTCATAATCATCTGACCAGTCAGAATGATATTTTTCATATGTTTTATCATTTTTTGAATCAAATTCTTTAGAATCATATGATGTTTTTTTTCTAAGTATGATGTCTCGTGCAAGATATACAAAAATGCCTATCACTGCTAACGCAAAGCTTGCAAATAAAATGATTTTTTGCTCATCTGTTACAATTAACTCCATCTCTAATGTTTTTTGATCATTTGTTTGCCCAGACACAACTTGAATGGCACTTAACATAATTGCCCCTAATATGACAATGCTGAGACTTTTCATTTTTTATGTTAATCTAAAATCTTCTTTAGCAGTATTTAACACCACATGTGTTATTGTATTTTCTATGTTTTGAATTGATGCTATCCCTTTTACAAACTCGCTTAATTCGTTGCGGGATTTGAATTTTGCAATAACTAGAGTATCTGTATTTCCTGTAATGTCGTAAACACCGCACACATTTTCTAATTTTGACAGCTCTGCCTCTATGTCTATAATTTTATCTTTTTTTGCAATTATTTCAATTATTGCTGTTAGATTATACCCTAATTTTTCGTGATCAATTAATGCTGTGTATCCTTTGATTATTTTCTCTTTCTCCAATTTTTTTATTCTTGATAATACCGTAACTGTTGAAATCCCAAGTTTTAACGCTAGTTGTCTTGCAGATAATCGTGCATCGACCATTAAATTTTTAAGAATCCTTTCATCTGTTTTATCTAAATCCAACATACCCATTACGTCAAAAATATATTTAAATTTTCAGTAATTCATTGAATATATGTTTAATAATATCTGTTTTTATGACTGTTTTTGTTTTTTATACCAATTGAAGCTTAAAACAAATGAGTGCACATATTTGTTATGGACAGAATCACAGAGTTAGTCTTTAAAGGTAAAAATTTCTTAGACTCTTTAAATTTTGAAGATGCATTGGCATGCTTTGAACAAGCATTACTCTTGAATCAAAATGATCCTGAACTGTGGAATTTGAAGGCTGTATCATTACGTAGTTTGGGTAGGTATGAGGAAGCGGTGGAATGCTTTAACAAATCACTGGGCATCGATCCAAGAGATAGAAATGCATCATAGTATGATTTCGTCCCGAGTTTTTATTTATTCATCCGTTTTTTGGTCTTTTTATGAATAAATGATGCCATTTCCTACTAGTTATTATTAAAGTGATACGTAAGTGATTCTATCATGGTTTTACAGTCTGTTAATGCTGATAATTGCCCACGTTGTGCAAAAAATTCTCTTTTAACTGATGATGTTACTGGAGAACGTTTTTGTGGTAAATGTGGTTATGTGATTTCTGAAAAATCTCAAGAATCTGGTCCTGAATGGAGATCATTTACACAGGATGAGCATGGCAATAAAGCAAGAGCTGGCGCGCCAACATCATTAACGATGCATGACATGGGTTTATCCACCATAATTAATCCAATGAATAAGGATGCATCTGGAAAGCCATTAACTGCATCCATGAAAAGTACAATTGAAAGACTAAGAACCTGGGACAGTAGAAGTCAGGTTCATGAATCTGTTGACCGAAATCTCAGACAGGCTTTAAGCGAATTAAATAGATTAAAAGATAAACTTTCACTTTCTGATGCTGTAATTGAAAAAGCAGCATACATTTACAGAAAAGCAATTGAAAAAAAATTAGTACGTGGAAGATCCATCTCTGCAATGATTGCATCTGCTCTTTATGCTGCATGCAGAGATACTGAGACTCCCAGAACATTAAACGATGTAGGAGAAGCTGCAAATCTTAAGAAAAAAGACATTGCAAGATGCTATAGGCTCTTGCATAGAGAACTAGAACTGAAAATGCCTGTAGTTGATCCTATTCAATGTCTTGCACGTATTGCTAGTAGAATTGGAATAACAGAAAAAACAAAACGTTATGCTGCAAAAGTTTTGAAAATATCACAAGAACACGAAGAATCAGCTGGCAAAGATCCAATGGGTTTGGCAGCTGCAGCATTGTATCTAGCATGTGTTAAAAATGGTGAAGATATTACTCAACGTGATATTGCAGAGGCTGCAAGTGTAACTGAAGTAACAATAAGAAATAGATACAAAGGTCTAAAATTAGATCAAAACATGGAACTATAGATTCCTAATTCTAAAATTGTCTTGAGATAAAAGCGAAACTTTATTTTGAAATTCTCTTTATTGATAAATTCAAAAATGATAATCATCAAAGTGTTAATTTAACATAAAACTTGTCACTGAATATGCTTTTCAAAAACATTCTAGTTCCTTGGGATGGTTCGAACCCTTCCTTACATGCATTCAAAATTGCATTGGATATAGCAAAAAAATATGATTCAAAGATATCTGTTATACATTGTATACAAAATGAAGCTTATCGTGGTCAATGGTTTCCAGACGCAGGATATTCAAAAGCAGTAATAAAAAAACAAACAAAATCTGCTGAAGCAGAGATTGACAAGCTTGTTGTTCTAGCAAAAAATAAAGGAATCCAAATATCTGCTACTGTTTTGGCTGCCCCCTCTATTGTAAAACAAATTGTAACATATGTAAAATCTAAAAAAATAGATCTTGTTATAATGGGATCTCATGGTAGAACTGGATGGAGTAAGACTCTATATGGCAGTGTTGCAAATGGTGTGTCACAAAATATTCATTGCCCAGTACTGATTGTTAGGTAATTCTAGTCTCTTGATTGATTCATGTGTGGTGCTATTGCAATCTATATTATTGAATAGTTATTATCAAAAGCATAATGCGTGCTGAACTTGATAGGATGCTATCACAAGCTTATGAGTTATGTGAGGATGGAAATTTTCTTGATGCTCTAAAATTATATGATTTAATATTAAAAAAAGAACCTCAAAACATTGTCGCTTTGTTAGACAAAGGTGTCACATTACAAAATTTAGGTCGGCTAAAACAATCTATAAAATATTATGATAAAGTAATTCATCTTGATCCTAGGAATATTCAAGCCCTGATAAACAAAGGTGCATCCTTGCATTCAAGTAAAAAATATCATGATGCTATACATTGTTATGATTTAGCTCTTAAAATTGATAAAAAATCCCCCATGGCATTGGCATACAAAGGATTGTCTTTAGGCGAATTAGGTAATCTTAATGATGCATTAAAACACTTTAAAAAAGCGTTATCGATTGAAAAAGATTATGATCTTGCTAGCATCGGCAAAGATACAGTTACTAAATTGTTAAAGTCTATTCAAAATCAAAAATCTAAAACACAGTAACATCACCAGGTGCTGGCTCTCTTTTATTGTTTTTTTCATGAGACTCTAGAAATTCCTTATGTGTGGTATTTTGATGTTCTCGAAGTTTTTCAATGTTTTCAAATCCTAAATGACACAAGTAACATTTTGGTTTGTGCTCATCCACTAGTGGCAATACCATGTCGATTGTAGTCTTCTTACCTACTTATTTCTTGAGATAACAGTTAAGAATTATATCCTTTAGCCATTAACTTCTTGTGTGTTAGAACAATTAGTAGGAGAATCAAAGGCGTTGGATCGAGCAATTGCTGGAGAAGAATTGTCTTATGATGATGGAATGGAATTAATGAATTATGATAATTTACATATTTTAGGTGCAGTTGCAGATATTTCTAGAAAAAAGTTGGTTGGAGATACGGTGTCTTTTACTGCATCATATTATATGAATTACACAAATGTTTGTGCTGCAAGTTGTCAGATGTGTGCATTTTATAGAAAAGATGGTGCAGAGGATGCATATACTCTAACTCCGGAACAAATTGAGCAACGTGTTGGAATTGCAGAAACTATGGGTGCAACTGAAGTTCACATAGTAGGTGGCTTTCATCCTACACTTCCTTTAGAGTACTATGAAGACATGGTGAAGGTCATCAAAAAAAATCATCCGCAATTAAAAATAAAGGCATTGACTGCTGCTGAAATTTTTTTCCTGTCTAAATTAACAAAAAATTCTACTAAAGAAATCCTTTCTCGTCTTAAGGATGCAGGTCTGGACTCAATGCCTGGTGGTGGAGCTGAACTATTTCATCCTGAAGTTCGAGGGAAAATCGTCAGAGGTAAATGCACTGGACAAGAATGGTTGGATACTATTGAACAAGCTCATAATCTTGGAATTAAAAGTAATGTTACCATGCTTTATGGACATATTGAAAAACCCTCACATATTATTGATCATTTAATAAAAATTCGTGAATTACAAAAAAAGACCAATGGCTTCATCACAATGATTCCTCTAAAATTTAGTCTTGATAATACTGAACTTGAGCAAGAACATTTAGTTAATAATGAATGCTCTTCTTTGTATGATTTGAGAATAACTGCGCTATCTAGATTGATGCTTGCAAATGTTTTGAATAACATTTCAGTTTACTGGGTTGCTTATGGGAAAAAACTCGCACAGGTTGCTTTATCCAATGGTGGGAATGATTTGGTCGGAACTGCATTCTCTGAAGAAATTTATCGCGCTGCCGGAAAACCCACTACTTCTTCTATAGATGAGTTAGCTACCATGGTAAAAGAAATTGGTCGACAACCTGTACAGCGAGATACGTTTTATAATGTTGTAAAGAGATTCTAAATTTTTAATTTATTCTATCCTGTCCCTATATGGTATGCACTAATCTCTACATGAATATGATTTTTCCATGTGTTTTTGAAATTAAAATATTTGAATTTTATGTGGCTGGTTTCTTTTCTACTTTTTCTGGACTGTCTTTTCTTTTCCTTCTTGCTCCAAAACTAATTAAAATCAACATAAATCCTACGCCGATTAAAATTCCTGCAAGTGTGTTCATGTCTTTGTTTTCTTGTTGTTTTATCATCAAATCAATTACTTCTTCTTCAGTCATTCCAGATTGACCTACAGGAACATCCGCATTAATGAAGATGATCAATACGATTCCAACAACTAACATAATAATTCCGCCTGCAAAAATTTTTTTATCGATTAACATCTCTGATAATTATTTTAATTTCATCATATATTAGGGATTTTCTTATAATTCTATATCTTGTATTGTACCTAAAAATTAATGATTGTAATTCATTTTTTCAAATCCTGTGGAATTCATTATTTATCTGTTAATTCCAAATATGTAGTTGTTAATTTAGATCAATTTAGGCACAAATATGTATATTATTGCAATAATTTCCAATCTGCCAAAAATCATTAGAAATGAAAAAATAATTTTTGCAGTAGGATCTGTTTGTAAGTCAATTATTCCTGCTGACAATCCCCCAGTAGTTATAACTCCTGTTGATTCTAAAAACGCATCTTGAAAATTTACATCCTCCAAAACCATCAAATAAACTGCAGATAATGATGCAACTAATGGAAATGCTATAATGATAATTAGTGTTACAATTAATTCTTTTTTTAATTCTGGAGATAATTCTGATTTTTTTTGTTTGTCAATTATTTTTTTTATATCTTTTAGATGCATCAATCTAAATATTTTGATTCCGCCGGCAGTTGAAAATCCACAGCCTCCTATGAACATTAAAATAATTAAAATTAAATGAGCAGAACCATTAAAGTCAGATAAATTGTCTGATTGTAATCCTGCTGTAGTGCTTGCAGATACTGTATAAAATACACTCGTTAGCGGCTCCAATCCGCTAAGCCCAATAAATAATGCCATTGCAGCACCTAGAATCGCAAAATAAATCAAAATTTCTTTTCCTAATTTTGGCGATAAAAATTTCTTTTTCACTAAAGAATAGTGAAAAGTAAATGGCAATGCACCTAATATCATACCTCCAATTAATACCATTTTTTCTTCCCAAATTAGATTGTGTAAAATTGTGGATGTTGGTATGAATCCCCCCGTAGCAACTGTACTCATCGCTAATGAGACATTATCTATGATGTTTCTCTCCCCGAATAAATACAGTAATGATGCTATAATCGAAATGTATAAGATAAAAATTATTGTTATGGTTGCAAATAATTCTCTCATGTGTAATGTTTTACCTGAGATAAAACCTCGCATTGATTGTAATTTTGATTCTGGATAAAACGCTGTAATGATCAAATAAATGAAACTCATTCCTCCAACTAGCTGTGTAAAACTTCGATAGAATGTGAAACTTTGTGGAAGATTTTCAGGTTGGTCAAAGAGTGATATGCCGCCTGTGGTGAATCCAGCCGCACTTGAAAAAAATGCATTTGCAAATATCTCTGTATTTGATCCTTCATATGGTAAAACGTACAGATATGGAATTGTGCCAATCAATGTGAGTAAAAAAAGACTAGATACTACTAGAATCGATGCTTGATGAAGATTAAGACTTGCTTTCTCTCCATACGAATTCAAAAAGAAGCCAATTACCAATAATAAGACTGTGGTGAGATAGATTCCTGTGGCAGTTACAGCTTCACCTAAAATTGTTGATAAAATCGCAGGTACGATTAGTAACACTCCTGCAAATTGTAACACAAATCCTAAGTTTCCTAGAATTGCTTTTACTGGTGGACTCAGAAGACGAGGTGCTGTGGCAGTTGCATCTCTGATTACATTTGCAATTGTTACTTGATAAATAATTCCTATTACAAGATTTTTTTTAGATACGACTGGAAGTTTTCTTACATTATTATCTCTCATTTTATGAAGAGCATCCTGTAATGATGCTTTTTCATTAATTGTAATTAACGGGGTATTCATTATGTCTTTCAAAAATGTAAATTCTGCATTTACTGTAACATCACTAACCTTTCTTATGATGTCCTCATCGGTGACAATGCCTACAGGTATATTGTTTTCGTCAGTTACTATGATATCATCTGTTTCATAATGTTGAAGTAGTCTGGCTGCATCACGGGTTCGAGTATTCAGATTTAACATCAATACCTCTTTGTGCATATACGTGGTAACATATTTTGTAAGAACATATGATATGGACCTCTCTGGATTTGAAGACATCAACTATCCTCTGTTTTTTGACATTAAATAATTTGGGTCAAACATTAGGATCCATTGAACTCAATACAAATTGTTTTAATTATTTTGTTCGTTTTAAATCAATTTTTATGATCTATGCCCTAAAAATCAATAATCTTGTGGTTTTCAAAGCGAGCCGTTTAGTTATTATCTATTTGAATCTGTTTTTCATGTTGATTTTTTTAATGCTTTATACTCTTCAATTAAATCATTAATTTGCTTTAGAATATTTTTATCTTCAAAATCTGTCTCTTTTAATTCATTAAAACACATGATGATATTTTCTTTTAAAACAAATAGAGTCCGTTTGTCATCACAATGCATGCTTTTTCTTACATCTGTAGAATTTATGCATGTATGCTTTTTGTTTTAATAATTCTATATGATCTGTTTAAAACATTAATGTGATAATTATGACTGCTATACTTCCAACTAGCCCTACTATTGCAAGTTTACTGTTTTTAGTCCATCCTTTTTTAACTGACACACCAACCATTACACTTCCTAAATTTTATCCAAAATTAAACCTTGATCTTTTCTAGCTGTTTTTCTAATTCTAAAATTGCTATTGGAACTTGATAATCTATTAATTTTTAATTTTATCTTGTTAGTCAATGCGGCGAACTTTTGATGATGGTTTTAGAGTTTCACCATATGAGTACGGTGGTTTTGGAATTACCGGTAATATTGATACATTATCTCCTATCATTTTTTGTATTTCTTCGTCATATACTGATAGTGTTTTGCATTGTGGGCAAAACCATCCTCTACCTTCTATGAAACTGCAACATTCGATTATTATTTTAAATCCACATGCTGGACATTTACCCGGCTCTTTATTGATATATTTCACAAATTCAAATACTATACGTTCTACGCTCATCACCCTAAATCAAAACCTCTGATTTTTTAAATTATGTGTTGGTAGTTCCCCTTGGAACTGCATACTTGGTACTTTTGAACCCTATTTTTGTAAATTTTTTATATTCCGTTCTATCTCTGAATCTGTAAATTGTTATTTCTACTGCTTTGATAAACTCGACGATGTTTTATTTTTTCTTTTTAATTGATTTACTTGGTTTATTTTCATCTTCGTAATCGATTTTTTCTCCACAAAATGGACAAAAATCTATAGGTTGAATTGATTGCCCTTCATATGTTATTTGATCTACTATTGCAAATTTCCCCCGTTCATAACTCCAAACAGTAAATTTTTTACAAAACACTTTGAATTTCTCACAACAAAATTCAGTATTACGTTTTAGTGTAAAATTCGTATATGTGCTATTTTCAGATTCTGGATCATTTAATATTTCTTTTTTGAAAATCGCTTTCATTATATGGTTATTCTATTTGACTGATAATACTTTTACTTAATTTACCTTCTCTTTTTTATTCATATAATTGTTGAGCTATTTTTCTGGATTGTTTCTTTTCTCAATTTCATCTTTAATGGCACTAAGTAATATATCGAATCCAGAACAAACCATGTTTGTTTTTTCATAATCTTTATCCCCAAATTCAGGATTTATTTTTTTTCAAACATGCTTCTTTCTTTTTTAATATCTTCTGATATTTCATTAAGTTCATCAAAGTTTTTTTTACTTAATTTACTGATTTCTTGGTTTATATTTTCACCTATCTCTTTCCCCATTTCTTCAATTTTGATTTCTTTATCTGACAAAAATATATTTTCAGAAATTCCGACATATGGTATTTTAACATCATTTTCATCTTGTTTTATGCCTGATGATTCCTTTATCTGGTTTCTAACATCTTTCATTATACAAAATCTATGAAGGAAGTTTACTAATCCCATACACTATGATATTTTTTAACAACTTAAGGATTTAGTAATTTTTAGATTGTTTTTGTTTTTACTTATTTTTTATTCCTTTTCTTAATGTTTCATTTATGACTTTTGAGAAGCTGACAGCGCCTGATTCTGTTTGAATCATTTTAGCTTGAATTGCTCTTAGTTTTTGGCCAACATCATCATCCAACATGAATGTAATTCTTTTTTGCATATTTTATTAAATACATTTTTTAATATTTAAAGCACAATCAAATTTTTTTCTAGTGCTAATATTTCATACAACAAAATATTTAATTCAAATTAGCGTAAAATAATTAATTTTACATATAAAACACTGTTCTTCAAAATTAAATATTCTTCATTTTATTACCTGTGATTCTGTAATAATCCTCAGAAATGAATCCAATGTTTGGTATTACAATAGGGGGATTAATGATGGTGTTCATAGTGATAGTTGTCGTTTTTTCTTTTCTTGGAACCTTTGTTTCTCCCACATCTGAAAAATCTATTTTAAAAAATGTGGATTCTGCATTGAATCTTAATGATCCTCACATATGTTTGAATTTTGATGATTACCAGAACTGCATTTCAAATATTGCTTATATGAAAAAAGACCCTGAAATCTGTGTTAATTATATCAATGATGAAAAAAATCAATATGATTGTTTGAGTCAATTTCTCAGAAAATATAAAGATAGAATTTGTGATTTTGTGAGTGAACAGCATCGTGCAGACTGTATAGACCAGGCCAAAAATTATGACAATTAAGTATTTTCTGATTTTTTTTATTTCGATTATCTTTACTATATTATAACATGTCGTAAATTCTACATCCCATTCACTGAATCGTATATTTTTCTAATTTTTCTGTATGTCTTTTATAGATGATAATTGAGCAACTATTCTTAGGATTATAGGTGACCTGAATCATGGCTGTCTCTTGTTTTGAAAATGTGAGTTTTTCATCATTTGGGTTCATGGATTTTCTAACTTGAATACCAAACTAAAGAATTCTGAGTTTAGATCTTAATTCTTATTTTGATCTTCTGATTCTTCTGTAGCTTTGTCTCTGACACTTTTCAATATGCAAAACTTACGAAGTGTGTTACGTAACCCCATGATTGTAACTCATTTTCTACAAACTTAAAGATTTGGAATCTCTTTCTTTAATGAGAAATACTTGTTTTTTATGTAACTCTTTTAAATTACGCTCTAACCGTCTTAACGTTTCTGTAACTGTTTTGTTATCTGATTTGCCTTCTCTGATCTCTTTATTCACCGAATCTTTGTGCACTTCAAGCTTTTTGATTCTCTGATCTACTTCAAGTATGGCAGTTTCGAGGGCTTCTATATCATTTTCAAAATCCAAACTATCAAATTTTAAAAAATTATGAACTTAAGCCTATTGAATTTTAAATTAGACTTAAATTGGTTCTGCAGCATTATGTATTTTATCAATATGTTTGGATAATGTTTCATTATTTTCAAATAATGAACTACAGTATGGACATTTGCTTTTTGTCATAATAATTCTAAATTTTATGTGAACTTAAGCATTTAGTTTCAAAAAGTTTGAATCAAAGTATTATTCTCTGTCATCATAACCGCTATCTCTGCCACAGTTTGGACAAATCCTTTGATTTTGGAATAATTCTTTCCCGCAATTTCTGCATGATTGGGGCTTCATAAAATTACTATTATTTTATTTGATTTAAAAATTTTTTAATCATGGTTAGTTTTTTATTATATTTCCATATTGGGCATCATAATTTATAAAAAATTCCACTCTTTTTATGTTTCAAATTATTGTAGATAAAATGTCCTAGTTCGTTCGTACTCGTTGCAACCGGTTGTTTCAACGAGTCTATTTTTCTAAATTCTAAAGCCTTTAATCCTGAATTAGTTTTGTCTCAGTATTACACAAAACCTTCTGGAGGTTTTTGAACAAATACATTGCATACTAGAGCATCTGTTTTAGTATCTCTATACTGAACATTACATGAAACAAATTTTCCTTTTAATGCCATTTCAAGATCTGTTTTTGTTGTTTCTTGATATTCTGGTTCATCTGGATTATCGATTTTGGCAATGATTATACGCTCCGTTTTTGCATAATCATCTTTATTGTCTTTACGAAAATGTGTTACTAGAAGCTCAAAAGTATTGTTTGACAAACAACCAATAACTGGACCTCCTATCCCATCTCCCATTGTATGACTAGATTTTTTACAATATAATTACTTGATGGCTATACTTAGTTTGAAATCTGGTACAAGTATTTTTTTGTTTTGCCATTTCAAAAACTCTTCTAATTGATTCTTCACCTTTATCGCCCATGTTTATAGTAACCTTATTGACGTACATTTTTACAAATTTCTCAATCAACTCTCTTGGTTTTCCTCTACTATATTGCATGGCATACTCTAGAGCATCATCAAGATTTTTCAATCCGTACTCAATTGATGCTTGAAGATATTTGTCAAATTTATGAATCGTATCTTCTCCTAAACTTGTCTTCATAACATTAATTCCTAATGGAACTGGCAATCCACCCGTTTCTTTATCCCACCATTCACCCACATCTAAAATTTTGACATTTCCTTCCTGCTCATATGATAACTGGGTTTCATGAATAACCAACCCTGCATCAACTTTGCCTTTTTTTACAGCTTCTGGAATATCACTAAAATTCATCTCAACATAATCAAATTTTCCTATCATTAACTGAAGTAATAGAAATGCTGATGTCATCTTTCCAGGTATGGCAATCTTGCATTTTTTTATCTCATCTATTGACATTTGTTTTTTTGCAGTAACTATTGGACCATATCCAATACCAAAACTTCCTCCACTTCTCAGTATCGTGTATCCTGGAATGTATGCACAAGCATGAACAGAAACTGCAGTTACATCAAGTTCTGGGTTTGTTGCTTTTCTATTTAATTTTTCAATGTCTTCAATTACATGTGTTACTGTAAAATCTCGAGATGATACTTTTCCTGTAAACATCCCATAAAACATGAATGCATCATCAGAATCTGGTGTATGCCCTACTGTAATATCCACATTTTATTCCTAAATTATCGTTATAAAAATCAAAACCAGACCGTTTTTCTAATATGTCTGATGATTTTATGATTTTTATGCAAAGTATTGAAGCATATGAAAAAGATATTTTTGATCAGCCTAATTTTTTGAATACATTTCAAGCAATAAAACCTCTTACTGAACATCAACAAAAAAATGTAATCTTTTCTGGAACTGGCGATTCTTTTATCTCTGCAATGTTAGCTGAAGTATTTTCTGATTATGCCGTAAAATCTATGGATCCACTTGATCTACTAAGGACCAAGTCAATTGTAAAAAATAAGATTATTTACTTTGTTTCAATTTCTGGAAATACAATTTCCAATATCAAAGCTGCAAAAATCACTAAAAAATCAACTGCTATTACATCAGTACCACAAAGTAAATTGGCAAATGTCTGTAATTCTTCAATAATCCTAAATTTTCAATATTCAAAAGAATTGACAGCGGGAAGTATCAGTTTTCTTGAAAGTGCTTTAACTTGTATTTCTCTGGTATCTCCGATCTCAATTCCAAAAGACCCAAAAATTTTCAATAAAGCAATATCTGATGCAAAAAAATCAAAATTTGGAAAAAGACTCTTCGTTTTAGGTTCTGGATACACATTTCCAATAGCAATGTACTGTGCCGCAAAATTTTATGAAGTACTTGGCTATGATGTTCATTTTCAGAGAATAGAGCAATTTTCACATATGGAATTATTTTCAATAAAAAAGGGCGATACAGTAATAATTTTTGAAGAAAATAATTATCATGCCAAACAACTTTCAAGAAATCTGAAAAATCTTGGATTAAATGTAATACATCCTACATTTACATCAAAACACAAGATTTCCAAACTTCTTTACTATGTGTATTTTTCTCAATTGCTGACTCTTTTTGAGGCCAAACGAAGACGACAAAAAGAGTGCCATTTTATTTTATCCAAAAATCTTCGAAATGTAAGTAATCAAATGATCTATTGATAATTTCAATATCTCCTTATTTCGTATAGATTTATTAGCTGAATAATTGGTTTTGCGAATATGGCGAAATTCAAGTCCACTACTGAAGTGTTGAGGATCATCAAAAATAAGGAACAGATTCGTAACTTTAGTGTAATTGCTCATGTTGATCACGGAAAAACAACTATGAGTGATAGTCTTTTGGCTGCATCAGGAATCATTGCCCCATCTGCAGCTGGAAAAGCACTGGCAATGGACTTTGATAAAGAAGAACAAGAAAGAGGAATTACAATTTACCAAGCAAACGTTACCCTGTTTTTCACTCAGAAAGAAAAAGAATACGTCATTAACATGATTGATACCCCTGGACACGTAGACTTTAGCGGAAGGGTAATTCGAAGTCTCAGAGCCATTGATGGTGCAACTGTTGTATGTGATGCAGTTGAGGGAATTATGACTCAAACAGAAACTGTTACTAGAATGGCACTTGAGGAAAGAGTAAGACCTGTTTTATTCATAAATAAAGTCGATAGATTAATCAAAGAACTTCGTTTAACTCCTGAAAAAATGCAAGAAACTCTTGCAGGTGTTGTATCTAGCTTTAATCAACTAGTTGAAACTTATGCTGAACCTGAATACAAGGACAAATGGAAAGTGTCGATTCAAGAGGCTAGTGTGACATTTGGTTCTGCCAAAGACAAATGGGCATTTAATGTAGATATTATGAAAGAAAAAGGAATTACCTTCAAAGATGTTATTGATGCTTATAAAAATGAAAAAGTTGATGATTTGGTAGCACGAGCTCCACTAGCTGATGCAGTGCTTGGAATGGTTGTAAAACATGTTCCTCCACCACATGTTGCTCAGAAATATAGAATTCCACAAATTTGGAAAGGAGATCTGGAGTCTGATATTGGAAAGGCTCTATTGGCATGTAGTGATGATGGACCAACAATTATGATGGTTGTAAACATGGTATTGGATCCTGCAGCTGGTCCTGTTGCAATTGGCAGATTGTTTTCAGGAACCATCAAAGATGGACAAACAATTAACATTATTGATGCAAAACGAGAAGGCAGAGTTCAATCGGTGAACTTTTTCATGGGTAACCAAAGAGAACAAGTTGGTGAACTAGGCGCTGGAAACATTCCGGCACTTTTAGGATTGACTGAAGCCAGAGCAGGTAATACAATTTCATCTGTTAAAGGCATTCCAATGTTTGAAGGAGTCAAATATGTTTCAGAACCTGTCGTTCAAATTGCAATAGAACCAAAACATCCAAAAGATTTACCTAAACTAGTTGAGGTTCTCAAACAATTAACAATCGAGGATCCTAATCTTGTAGTAAAAATTGATGAAGAATCAGGCGAAACTCTTGTAGCTGGAATGGGTGTACTTCATCTTGATGTTGCAACTCACCGAATTCAAGATGCTAAAGTAGAAATCATTACTTCTGAGCCACTTATCAATTACAGAGAAACAGTAAAAGGCAGTTGTGAACCAATAATGTCAAAATCTCCAAATAGACACAATAAAATTTTCATGAAAGTGGAGCCTTTGGAACCAGCAATTGCAAATATGTTAAGAACAGGGGAGATCAGCGATATGAAAGATAAAAAAGTTGTATCTGATCTTCTAAAAGGCGCTGGATGGGATACTGATACCATTAAAAGAATCATGAAAATGGATCCACGTGGAAATGTGATGATTAACGGTACAAAAGGTGTTCAGTTTATTCAGGAATCTACTGATTCTATTAATTCTGGATTTGAAGAAGTAATGAAAGAAGGTCCTCTATGTAAAGAGCAAATGAGGGATTGCAAGTTTATCTTCACTCACTTTGTTCCTCACGAGGATACTGCTCATAGAGGTCTATCCCAACTTGGTCCTGCATCAAGACGTGCATGTATGGGTGCTCTTTTGACTGCAGGTGTTACTATCTTAGAACCGATGCTTGCAATTGAAGTTAGAGTTCCAACCGATCTAGTAGGAAACGTCGCTACTGTAATTTCAGGTAAACGTGGTAAAGTACTAGACATGCAACAAAAAGGCGCTGCAAGTATTATTGTTGGAGAAATTCCAGCAGCTGAAACATTTACGTTGTCAGAAGCAATGAGAGGTCAAACTGCTGGACGTGCAACGTGGAATACTTCATTTAAGGCATGGACTGAACTTCCTAAATCAATTGCTGCTACTGCAATTGCAGAAATTAGAAAAAGAAAGGGACTTGCACCAAATCCTCCTGGCATAGAAGAATATATTGACAGAGAGTAAAAAGGCAATCCCCCCTTTCTCGAATGAAAAGTTGGTAATGACTTGCGTTAGTGTGTGGGTTTGTTTGTTGGAAATTAGTTATTCTTTAGCAAATTCATGTTTTTCTCTAAATGTTCTGGCCATTTGATGTATCTCTTCACTTCTTTTTTCCAATACCCTCATAATTTCCAAGGCTTTTTCCAGAGAAACGTATTCGTTATCGTTACCTCTAAATGTTTTGTTTGGGATTTGTCCCAATGCAACACATTTTAATTCAATTTCATGAAGTTCATCATTTTTTTTATTTTCAACCTCTACATCTTTATCAATCAATTCTAATGTGTATTGTTATAGATTTTATTTAAATTCATCCATATCATTTTAGTTTATTTTATTTCTTAGTCACGAATTGTGCGACATAACTAGAGTTATGATAGTATCTAACTGTACACGAATGGGCTACAAATTGTTTGAAATTTCAAGTTTCAGATTTTATCTTAGATGATTTTTTTGGTTTTGATTTATTTATTGATAATTTTAGTTGTTTCTTTTTCTCTGAAATTTCTTTTTTTATTTTAATTTGTTGCTCTTTTAATTTCTGTTTTTCCGATTTGATCTCATTTTGAATTTTTTTACGTTTTTGTTTTATTTCTTCTAATGCGATTTTTTCATCTATGATTTGTTTTGCCAACACACTTTGAATTTTCAATTTTTCGTGTTCTTCTTTAGTCTTAATGGATATTGTTTCTTTTTCTTTAGATATAATATCCTCGATTCTTAATCTTTCTTTTTTGTTTTTTCCAAGTCCTTTTCTTGTGATTGAATCATCTTTTTCAATTTTTTTGATTCTACAAGTTTGTTTTTCTCATTGTTTACTTGAGATAAAATTTCATTGTATTCTTTTTTGTTTTTTCTAAATCTACTTGTTTTTCTTTAATTTCTAAATTAATTTGAGATTGTTTTTGTAAATTCACTTTTTGTTCCTCTAGCATTTTTGAAAGTGATAATCGTTCTATCTTGATCTGTTTTTCAATTTCTTCTTGTTCAGTACGTATTTGTGATAATTGATTTTTTTGATATTCAAGCTCTTTTGCTACTTGTTCCTTCTCAATTGTGATTTTTTTCATTAATTCATTTCGTTCTGTTTTTACTTTTTCTATCTCTGCTTTTTGTAAAATTATCTGCTCTGACAGCTTAGTTTGTTCCTGAATCTTGAGATGCTCTTCTTTAATTTGTGAATCTAACAAAGATTTTTCAAGTGAAACCTGATTTTCATATTCTTTTCTGTTCAAAATGAGTTGGGCTAATTTAGACCGTTGTATCTCAATTTCACTGTGGATTTTTTTGTGTTCCTTTAATGATTCTTCTTCGGTTTTAATTTTTTCATATAATCCTGTTAATTCATCTGATTTATTTTCTGGAGGATTCCATCCTTTTGGCATTGTTCCTCGAAGTTTTGGTAATTGATACTGGGTAGTGTTTGAGACTATATTTGGGGTTATTTCATTGTTTTTTGATTCCTGTTCTATGATGTTGTCATCCACTGATAAATTCTCAAAATTCTCAGAGTTATTTTTTAGATTGTCCGTACTTGATTTTAATTTATTTTCTAGGTAAACTTGATCTGAATGAAAGAGCGGTTTATTCTGCGATACTTTGTCATACATATACTGTAATCTTCCAGGATCTCCCACTCCTGAATCAATTAATGTTTGAATTTTTGAAAGGAGAGGATTTTCTTTTGGACTATCTTCATCTACGATGATAAATTGTCCTTTGATTTTATTTTCTAAATACATCTGATCTGAATGATAAAGCGGTTTGCTTTGTTTTAGACATTCTAGGATGTGATATAATCGTCCAATATCCCCACTATTTGTGTCAATGAGATTTTCTATTTTTTTTATGATCTGAGTTTGAGTAACTTGTTTGGGATTTTCAATGTCACTCACTTCATTTTTGTGTATCTGCAGTTAAGTATAAAAAATCAGATAAAGAAAATTTACATTTTTATAAATTTTAAATGATTTCGATCAAATTCTTCTAAAAGTATTTTGATTTTTTAATATTTGATTCTTTTTTACATCTATTTTCACTTTATTCCTATTGGATTAATTGG
>NZ_AHJG01000171.1:0-1334 GCF_000241145.1 Candidatus Nitrosarchaeum limnium BG20
TGTGTGATCAACTGATATTACAATTTTTTCAGAACCTAGAAACTTCAATAATTTTTTTAGCATTGATTTATCCTTAAAAGCCAAAGTACCTAAAACAACCCGATTACAGATTTTTGAAACATCAGTAATTGTTGATTCATCTCGTAATCCTCCAGCGATTTGAATCGGAATTGAGATCTGTTCTACAATTTTTTTAATTGTTAAAAGATTTGAGCCTCTACCAAGAGTTGCATCAAGATCAACTAGATGAAGCATATCAGCGCCATTTGATTGCCATTTTTTTGCTACCTCTACAGGATTATCACTATAGACTGTTTTCTGATCAGGATTGCCTTTGTAGAGTCGTACTACTTTACCATCCATAAGATCAATTGCAGGGATTACTTTCATTTTTTACACACATCTAGAAAATTTTGAATCATTATTTTTCCTACTTTACCTGATTTTTCTGGGTGAAATTGTGTCCCAAAAAAGTTTCTCTTTTCAACTACTGCTGGTACCTTTATTCCATAATCGGATTCCGCCGTAATTACACTATTGTCAACCGGTTTGACTCTATACGAGTGAACAAAATAAACCCATGTATTATCTTTAATCCCTTCAAGAAGCCTTCCTGGTTTTTTAATTTCTAAATTATTCCAACCCATATGTGGAACTTTCATTGACGGTGGAAGAATAATGACATCGCCTTGAATTATTCCTAATCCTTTTTCTTTTCCTTCTTCACTTTTCTCAAAAAACATTTCCATTCCAAGACAAATTCCCAGAACAGGGGTATTGTCTTTAACATAGTTATGGAAATTAGTTTTTGATTTGGTTATGCTTTTAATTGCAGGATCAAAATTTCCCACTCCAGGAAGTAAAAGACCAGAGTAAATATTCGGTTTGTCAAAATCAGTAATTACATCCACAGTAGCTCCTGATTTTTCAAGTGAATTTTTTAGACTAAAGATATTTCCTGCTCCATAGTCAAATATTGCTAGATTAACCATTACATTGAACCTTTTGTACTTGGAATACCTTTTTGCTTTTTGTCATATGAGGATGCTTCCCTAAATGCAACGGCCAAGGACTTTATTGCTGCTTCCACTTTGTGATGATCGTTATCACCATACTTTACAGTAAGATGAACACAACTGTTTAGATTTTGAAGCAGTGATTGGAAAAAGTGTTCCAAGTCTTCTTTTGATATACCTTCAATTGTATTTCGTTTAATGGATAATACTAGTTTCCAAAAGGGTCTTTTTACTAGATCAATTGAAGCTTCAGCTAAAGACTCATCCATGGGTACTGATGCATAGCTAAATCTAGTAATCCCACTTCTTGTTCCTAAT
>NZ_AHJG01000170.1:0-3440 GCF_000241145.1 Candidatus Nitrosarchaeum limnium BG20
CCGTCTATTGCATAATTGCTTAGTATGATTGTGGGGTATTTTTGATCCTGCGACAGTTTTTCAAGAAATGTCAATCCATCCATGTTGGGCATTTCCAGATCTAAAAGTATTACATCCGGTTTTTTTGTTCTAAGAGCATCTAATGCAAGATTTCCGTCAAAATAAGATCCAATAATCTCAAAATCTGCAAATGATTTTATCACTTCTTCTAAAAAGAGTCTCATAGATCTTGAATCATTTATTATCATGACGCTTGTTTTTTGCATATTTCAAATAGGCTGTGATAGATTACATACTCGTGTCTGATCATTTGTAACACTTTGTTTGAAAATGAATTGATCTGTAGTTGAACAATATCAAACTTGCAATTTATATCAAATCTGATTATTTTGTTTGATGTTGACGCGTAAAATTAGAATGACAAAAAATGGTATTTTATGTGAAATAAATGGTAGACGCGTATATCTTGATCCAAAGAACACCGATGCCACAGGTGTAAATTTTGTATCTCATGCTCACTCTGATCATCTACCTTCAAAAAATGGTGGTATGATACTTTCCTCAGTTGAGACAAGTGAGATTGCACATCTTAGAGGATTTAAGATGGAAAACCATGTGCAAAGTATAGATGATTTTTCATTAATTGACAGCGGTCATATATTAGGTGCAAAGGGTTTGCTTTTTGATGATATCTTCTATACTGGTGACATTTGTACCAGAAATAGAGGATTTCTACAAGGTGCAGTAGTCCCAAAATGTAAGACATTGATTACAGAATGTACTTTTGGTTTACCTGAATTTGTTTTTCCAAAACTAGATGAAATTAAAAAGCAAGTAAATGAATTAATTTCAGAACTTTACGGAAAGGGCATACCTGTAATATTGTTGGGTTACCAACTAGGAAAAGCTCAGACCATTACTCAGCTTTTTGGTCATTGGGGTCCACTTTACTTTCATGATTCTGTAAAACTAATGAATGATCTTCACAGACAACTAGGTGTATCTTTGCCTGATGGCATTGGTCACACAGAAGCTGAAAAAAATGGGTTGCTCTCTAAAAAACCATGGGCAATGGTTGCACCATTAATGTCTGAAAAGAATCAGTTTCTAAAAGACATGAAATCAAAGTATGGTGCTGTAACTATTGGTTTTAGCGGTTGGGCTCAGTCTAAAAGATTTTCATTTGGTAGGAGGACTGATTATTCTATTACAATGAGTGATCATTGTGATTTTAATGAATTAGTCGATATGGTTGTACGCTCTGGTGCAGAGCAAGTTTACACAATTCATGGATTTGTTGAAGAATTTGCAGAACACTTGAGAAAAATAGGAATTAGGGCACAACCATTACGTGAAAATTCACTTGATGATTTTATCTAGTTTGTAAACTTACCACAATCACAATCTAACACTAAACATGTTTCTGAATTTCTGATGTGATCATGTGAGAAATGTTTACACTTTTCGTTTTTACAAATTCTTCTCTGTGCCTCTCTTTTCACAACTGCTTGTGCAATAGCGTTTGCTTTATCTTTAGAATATCCTTTTTTGTCCATGTAATAATGCACGATTCTATTATACAATAAATCTGGGTCAAACTGTTTTTCTAACATTTACTTTCCACCTTGAGATGGTATGTAGTGCAGAGTAATGGTTGAACGAATTTTTTGAATCTTTCTAATTTTGTTGGTGATTACTTTGTCCAGTGAGTCTTTAGAATCTGCCTGAACTTTGCAAAAAACGTCATAGATTCCATACGTTCCTCTTACTTCTTTTACTTCTGGAATTTGCATTATTTGATTAATGATTTGCTCTTCGGAGCCCAAATCACACTGAATCAAAATATATGCAATTTCCATAATCTACCCTCTTATGCTTCCCCTTCTATAATTTGATCCCTCATGACAACTACATGCACAAGATGGATCCTCACATTTGCTCATACTTTTTTTATTCATACTGTATTATGGTAATTATTGTATTTCAAGCCCGCTAATTTTTAATTAAAAATATGTTTATTTTTTGTATGTATTTTAAATAATTATTAGAAATTCTCAAATCTTTCTTACACATTTTAAGTACATAGAAATCTGTTGGATTTTTAGGAAATTTTATGTCTAACTGTTAAACATTGATTTTAATTTCCAAATGATCTCATTTATCGAATTAGTAGAGAAAACATCCCTCAATCTTTTGGTTTCAAAACTTCCAGTCTTTGTAACATCATCAACTATATGGTTTTAGAATCTAATAATTTCTTATTTGTGGGGATTTACTTTGATATGCATCAATAATGTCGCGTACAGTTACAATTCCTGAAATTTTCCCCTGATCTTGTAATACTAATCGTTTGATATGGTGTTGTGCCATCATACTTGCTGCTTCGTTTGCTAGTATCTCTGGAGCCGTAATTAATGGAAATGATGAGTAAAGGTGGATTGTCTCATCTAGATTAACACGGTTGTCTAGAACTTTAAAAACTAAATCTCTCTCTGTAAACATTCCAAATTCTGAATTTTTCCCATCAACTATGACAGACCCTATCCTTTTTTCATACATCAACTTACATGTATCAAAAATACTGTTATCATATCCAACATGATACACTTTTTTGCTAATCACATCATCTAGGATTGGTGCAAGGTATGTTTTCCTGAAAGCACGAAGGAGATCACTTGGAGTGATTATTCCAACCATCTTGTTTGGTTCTGCAAAAACTAACAAACGTGCCTTCTTAGATATAATCAACTCTGCAGCACTCTGTATGGATATGTCAGGAGAGACTTTCTCAAAAGGTGTCAGTATTATTTCATTTAGATTAATGTTTGGTAACGTATTTTTTTCTACAATCTGCTTAAGAATATCGCGTTCAGTTAAGACTCCTAATGGATCACCTTCTTCTGTACTGACAATTAGATTTCCAATTCCTCGTCTTGCCATAAAATTAATACATTCAGAAAGGGATACTTCAGGTAAAACTGAAATTGGATATGCAGTCATATAATTTCCAACAAAAAGTGTTTCAAGCTCAAGTATCATATGTAAAATTTGTGATTTGTAGTATTTGATTGTGTGATTTGATTATCAAACTCAATATTGACAGATTATTCTATGATTTTTCTTTCAATTTCAAATTTATTTCTGATTCTCAATTTTTTTCAAAAGTGATTTTCTTACTAAAATTGGAATGCTGTAATATGTTGCCAATGCTATTGCATCCGATGCTCTAAAGTTTCTAAGTATCATATCTTTTTTTCCTGTAAAATACAGATTTGCTCTGAAAATGCCTCCACTTTCATAGATTTTGACTTTGACTAGGTGCATCTCATTTTCTTCACAAATCTGCTCAACCAATTTGTATATGGTCGGTGGTTCCTCACGTTTTCCTTCCAAAAAATTTGAAATGTATCTTGCAACTTCTGATGAAAAACCTGACATTG
>NZ_AHJG01000169.1:0-35081 GCF_000241145.1 Candidatus Nitrosarchaeum limnium BG20
ATTGATATGAATGCAATATATCAATTTGAGTTAAAAACAATGGAATTACTTGATGTTGGCTCTAGTGCATCCTCAGATGAAGATTTAGAAGAATAGTATCAGTCACTTAGAATATTTACTTTTAAAAGCCATTCCTAAAATTGGATTAATTAAATACGGAAATGTGTTTTTTACCATACAGCTCCACGGACTATTGAAGGAACAATAATCTCTAATCTTGGAGAATTTGCTGCTCTTAGAACTGTTTTTGCAACAGTTACATCACTTAGTGATAAAGAGAATTTTGGCATTTTTTTGAAATGATGGATTATCAAAAAAGTTAGTTCTAACCATTATTGGACTCACAACAGTAATTCCAACACCAGAACCTTTAAGCTCATGTTTTAGACCTTCAGAAAAACCCAACATTGCAAACTTGGATGCACAATAAGATGCAATACCAGGCAAACCAATGCTTGCAGCGACAGATGCAACATTAACAATGTGCCCAGATTTTTTTTGAATCATTGATGGAAGAAAATTTTTGATGCAATAGATCATGCCAAAATAATTTGTTGCCATTTGTGATTCTATCTCATCAATTGTTAAATCAGAAACGGATCCATAGATAGCAAATCCAGCGTTATTTATCAAAATATCAACATGTCCAAATTTTTCTAAAACAAGTTTTGACATATTTTCTACTTGTAGTTTATCAGAAACATCACATTCACAAACTAGAGTAGAAATTTGATAAGTTTTTAGAGCATTATCAAGTTGTTCTAGTTTTTCTTTTCTTCTTGCAACTAGAATCAAATTAGAACCTTTTTTAGCAAATTGTACAGCGGTTTCTCTACCAATTCCAGATGAAGCGCCTGTAATTAGTACAACTTTATCTTTAAAGTCCATAAATCAAAAAATTCATCAAAAGATAAAGTGCTTTCGTTTATGTAAATATTGTATAAAGCGTTCTACAAATTTTCATTCTTTTTGATTTTGCTCAAGGCTAGTTTTACAAGTAAAAGCCATGTAACTAAAATAGGAACATAATATGTTGCAATTCTCCAACCAATTACTGCATCCCATGTAACTGTCCCTTGTGGAATAGTAAGATTGAACGGATCCAAGTTATTCAGATATGCAATAATGCCAAACTCAGCCAATCCAGAACCTCCTACTGTAATTGGCAAGTTTCCAATTGCGTTTGCACCCATTACTGCCATAATTGAATGGAAAGTATCAATAATGTATCCAGTTCCCATCGCAATTATCATAAAAGAGATTCCATAAAACGACCAAGACGCTAGGGAAAATAGAAAAGAGACAGTAAATACTTTTTTTGATTCTGATGTTCGAAGATTTTTTCTACTCATTGTACAAACTTCTTCCATCCATGAATTAGTTTGATCAATATACTTTACACCTTTTTCTTTACTAAATTTTTTTACTAACCTAACAAAGACTTTGGGAACTTGGAAAGTTCTCCTTGATGACAAAAAGAACAAAACCATCCATAATGAAGTAATTGTTATACTAATTCCCAAAATTAAAGCTCCTATAACATATGCCCCATTCATCAATGCAAATATACCAGCCATAATTGACAACAAGCCTCCTGCAAAAACTTCAGTAACAATATCCATTATTGCAATCCAAGTTGATTTGGAAGGTGCAACTCCTTTTTTATGTAAATAGTAAATTACAACAAATTCTGCACCTACAAACATCGGAGTGGTAAATTTGATAAATTCGCTTCCAACTCTAACACCGCATAACTTCCAAAATGAATCAAATTTTCCAAGATATTTTTGTGCAATGTATGCAAATTTTATTCCTTGAAGGCCTAGTTTAATTATCATAGAAACAACAGCTAAAACAAACGGGATAATTCCAATTGCCAATACATCTTCAAATTTTATATCAAATCTGATTGCAATTATTAAAATGGGAATGAGAGTAGCAGGAATGGCAATTATTCTCCAGTTCATCAATAATTTTTTTTACAGATTCAAATATGAAAGTTGACTAAATTTAGTAATACATTGATATCTACATCTAGGCGTGAATTGTGAATAAATCTAAGAAATTGGTAGTTTGTTAGCGTGTTTTAATTTCATCTTTAACTTCAGAAAATAATGAATCTAAAAGTTCATAATTTGAAAAGTTTTTTTCTTTTAATAATTTTATGACTAATTCTTTTAGTTGAGTCTCTTTTTCATCAACAGAATTAGGAATCACATATTTCATAAAATGTTTGATGTTATAGATCAGTCGGAATTTTACTTCATTAATGATTACCAATATGGCATTTTTTTAAAAAATGATATCTAAACTAGTTTGAAATATAAGCCTAGAAGAAAAATTTAGTTAGAATTGAAATCAATTTTTGTAACAGGAACAGCAGGGGCAGGAAAATCTCTTTTAACATCAAAACTTTACGAGTATTATACAAAGAATAGTGCGTTTGCAGCTGTATTGAATTTAGATCCTGGTGTTCAAAATTTACCTTACACATGTGATATTGATGTTAGAGATTATGTAAATGTGATAGACATAATGCAACAATATGATTTAGGTCCAAACGGTGCTGTAGTAATGGCAAATGACCTAATTGCTTCAAAGATTGATGAAATTCAGGAGCAAATTAACAAAGTCAATCCAGATTATCTAATTGTAGATACTCCAGGTCAAATTGAATTATTTGCATATCGTTCTAGTGGCAGATTTGTTGTTGAAAATATTTCATCTGAAGAAAAAACAAGCATATTTCTTTTTGATGGTGCACTAGTAACAACTCCTGTAAATTTTGTATCAATTGCACTTCTTGCAACTTCAATAAAATTACGATTAGGTTTACCAACAATCAATGTTATTACTAAAACAGATCTAATTGGTACTAAACTAAGAAATATCATAGATTGGTCTAGCAATATTAAATTATTAGAAAATGCTATTGCTGCAGAAACAGATGGTGAAACATACAGTCTAACTACAAACATTTTACGTGGTTTAAATCTAGGAGGTTTTGCTCAGGGATTAATCCCAGTTTCCAATGTTACTGGAAATGGATTAGTAAATTTAGAAGGAGCTCTAAGCAGAATTCTTAATTTGGGTGAGGAGGTAGAAGATTAGTTGGTATCAAGTATCACTGTCAGAGCACCATCATCTACTGCAAATTTAGGTCCAGGATTTGATGTGTTCGGGTTAGCAGTTGATGCGTTTTTTGATGAAATTACATTAACCAAAACAAAAAGCGCTGTTAGTATAATTACTGATGACAATATCCCAACAAATCCAGAAAACAATACAGCAGGGTTAGTTGTTAAAAATATGATTAAAAGATTCAAAATTAAAGACGGTATAGAAATTAAAATCAAAAAAGGAGTTCCTGCTGGATTTGGAATGGGTAGTAGTGCTGCTTCTGCTGCGGCAACCGTAATTGCATTTGATAAGATGTATGGATTGAAATTAGATGGAAATACACTTGTAGAATTTGCTGGAACTGGAGAAAAAGCAAGTGCAGGAACAATTCATTATGATAATGTAGCAGCATCAGTACTAGGAGGATTTGTAATAGTGAGAACAAATCCTCTAAATGTAATAAAAATTGAACCACCAATGAATATGAGGATGTGTATCGCAGTTCCAAAACTTGAAGTTCCAAAAAAGAAAACTAAAGTATCACGTGGTGTAATACCAAAAAAAGTTAGATTAATTGATAGTGTAACAAACTTGTCAAATGCTTCAGCAGTTGTCGCTGGATTTATGAAAAAAGATCCTAAATTGATAGGAAATTCCATAATAGATGTCATTGTAGAGCCTGCACGACAGCATATGATTCCAGGATTTGCTAAAGTTAAAGAAAATGCAATGAAGGCTGGTGCGTTTGGTGTAACTATTAGTGGTGCTGGACCTTCAGTAATTGCATTTTCAGATAGTTTAGGAGATCTAAAGAAAATTAGTTTGGCAATGTCTAAGGGATTTGCATCGGCAAATACTAAATGTCAAATCGTAATTTGTAAACCTAGTAAAGGTGCAACAGTAATTAAATAATTTTGGAAGAAAAATTATGAAAAAAGCAGTTATTGTATTCAGTGGTGGAATTGATTCAGTTTGTATGGTTAGTCATTTAAAATCAAAATATGATCTTTATGGAATTTCCTTTTCATATGGCCAAAAGGCCAATAGAGAAATTAATTCAGCAAAAGCTTTTGCAAAAAAACTTGGATTAAAACAACATAAAATTATCGATATTGGTTTTATGAAAGAACTGTATGGAGACTCTAATGTATTAACTAGTTCAAAGAGAAAAATCCCAAGTGCATTTGATTACTCTATTGTAGTTCCAATTAGAAATGCAGTGTTTTTATCAATTGCATCAGCATGGGCATATACTCTTAATGCGTCACTTGTAGCATACGGTGCACATACTGGTGATAAACATTATCCAGATTGCAGACCAATATTTACAAAAAAACTTGAATCTGCTTTTAATCTAGGTGAGATTGATGGTATTAATTCTGGATTAAGAAAAAACATCCAAATATGGTCTCCTTATCGTGAAGGAATTTCAAAAAGTGATTTGTTAAAGATTGGTTTTAAGATGCTGGATGATTCTATTTTCAAAACATGGAGTTGTTATTCAAATCAAAAATTTCATTGTGGGGTTTGTGAATCATGTAATAATAGAAAAACAGCATTTCAAAAAGCTGACATCATTGAAAGACAAAATATTTGAAATAAATTTAGTATTTATTTTCAAGAATCTTTCTTTTAAAAACAAAATTTCTAATTATCATATACCAAATAAAGAATATTCCTCCAACAATTCCCATAAAGACATAATTTTGGATTTCTGGGGTTAATCCCACTATGGAATTTGTTATTTCTCTTGAAACTAACATGGAAACTGCAATAACAATTCCAAATTCAATTGCATACCATGTCCAATTAGGCCATGATTCTTTTGGAATGTGGACGTTAGGATTAGCTCCCATGAACTGTTTGTAAAAGAGAGAGTATTTAATTTTTCAGGAAAGCTATAGTGATACGTCAGAGGAACGTCTTCTAATCATAGTCATAATACTCTCTTTCTCTTCTTTATTTTCATAAATTCCTCTATATGCAGAAGTGGTAAGCGTTGCATCATTTCTAACTCCTCGCATTTTCATACAAAGATGTTCTGCATCAGCTAGTACTACAACTCCCTTTACGCCTTGAACAAATAGCTCATCAGCTATATTCTTGGTTAATCGCTCTTGGATTTGTAATCTTTTAGAGTATTTTTCAACTAGTCGTACTAATTTTGAGATGCCAAAAACTCTGCCATTAGGAGAATAAGCAATGTGAATCTTTCCAAAGAAAGGCAACATGTGGTGTTCACACATCGAATAAAACTGAATATTACGTGCTACAACAACATCAGAGTCTTCAGAGAATTGAACTGATAATTCAGAATCAGACTCATAACCGCCAAATATCTCCTTGTACATATTTGCAATTCTTTCTGGGGTATCCTTAAGACCCTCACGTGTGGGATCCTCACCAATTTCAATGATTAATTCTCTAACGAGTTTTTTTACACGTTCTTGATCCATTTGATATATTCACAGATTTTTTCTAGTATTTGAACCTAGTCTGAATTCTAGGCTGGTGGTAATATTATGGAGCCCCAATAAATTTATGAAGTTGGGGCACAACTTTGACGTCAATATAATGTGGATAAACAATATCGTATAAATTTAACAATAAATCTAACGAAGGTTCTGCAATACCATATGTTGGTTGAATAATAAATCCATCAATATCTTTCTTTGAAATTATATTAAATATTTTATTTACTAAATCTTTAAAATCTTCTAATTTGGTTTTAGAGCTAACAACTATTTTGATATATGTGGTTTTTTTAGATCCAACCGATAGCTTAAGACATTTCATTGCATTATCAATTAATCGCTCATAATGTTTAAGATCTATAAAATCAGAGTCCTTAGTTTTAAATTCAATTTTAATAATATCAAAAAATGGCAATACATGATTAAATCTATCAGAATCAAAACATGAAGATTCTAGATAAGTTGGAATTTTTTTAGTTTGAATGTGTTTTGCAAGTTTAGCTACTGCTTCATGTTGAATCAATGGATCGCCACCAGTAAAATTTACTTTGTATGTTTGATTTTTAAGATTAGAATCAATCAGTGTACATGCTTCTTCAATTGAATATTCTTGTCCAGAATCAAGTGGAAGTGATTCTTTGGTATCACAATAAAAGCAAGTAAATGGGCAACCAGCTAATCTAACAAAAAGAGTTTTTGTTCCATAAAGAATTCCTTCTCCTTCAACTGAAGTAAATATCTCAAATAATCTAACTTTCAAGTAATTGTTGTATATTTTTTCATTATTTATTCAATGAGTTTTGATCAGTGCATTACAGGTTCTTTTGTATAGAATAAACCAGAAATGAAGAAAACTACACCTAAAATTCCAATCAAGCTTCCCACAAATTCTACTGTATTTTGCATATCACCTTGAAATGGAGCCATTAACCAAGCCATCAAAGCACCAACTACAATCATCGGAATTCCAACGCCAGCAGTAATTGCTTTAGAAGCCATGCTCAATTCTGTTTAGAAAATGTATATGAAGTTTATGTTAGAATACTATTGAAATTGATCTAATAGAGTTGCCAACGAACGTATTAATTCATTTGCTGAATCAAAATCACCTTGTGCTAATTGACGCTTAATTGTTTGAAGTGTTTTTTTAGCATTTTCTAGTTCAGACTTGGTTAATTTATCAGAATTTGATAATTTGAGTAATGTTTTTTCAACTTGCATAACTCTAGATTCTAGTCGATCATTTTTTGTTAATTCAAATTGTTCTTTAATTGATATAATTTTTTAATCTGGTTAATTATCTCGTGTGGATCGGTTGTTGAGGATAGACTTTCTCTAGCAGATTCAAGTTTTTGAATAATATTTTCAGATAAACCTTGATTTTTTGCATTTTCAATTAATCTATCAAGTTGCTCCAAATATTTTTGGGCATAATCTTTAGCACGAGATTGTTCTTGCTGAGATGCATATTCACGTATTTTATTATTAAGATCTATAGTAATTTGCTTGATTTGACCTATTGTTTGTAGCGCATCATCAAATTGTTTAGCCCTAATTTGCTTTTTTGCTATTACAAAGAGATCATCTAGGTCAGAGAAATCAATTGATGTGTTGTATTTTTTAGCAATTGTCTTAATGTTATCAGAATAATCTTGCAACCTAAGTAGGTCAGCAGATGGATCTTCTGTTGTAGCTTTAAGAGTTGCCATTTCTGTTTGAGGTGATTTATTGTTGGTTAATTGTTGAGATACCTCTTTGAATATTCTCATTGTAGAAAGGAAATATTTTTTTGCTGATTCTACATCATTATTTGCAAGAGATTCCTCTAATGCTTTCATTTGTTGAGTGCCCTCTCTGAAAAGTTGCTTTGCTTTATCTGACGAATCTTGATTTATTTGATTTTCAAGTTGGTTTTGGGCTTGTTTTGCAATTTTAAGAAGAATTGATGGATCAGTCTGGGCTTGAACAGTATGAGTCATACCTCCAAAAATCATACTAGATACTAAAATCAACAGGATGGGGAAGGTTACTTTTTTCAATTTTCTTCCTCCAAATCTTTTTTTAGTTTTACCAAATTTTGTAAATCTTTTTTATCAATTTCAATCACTCCTAATCTTTCCAATCTCTTTACAGCTCTCCACATAGTGGTTCTTGGTTGAAGGAATTTCTTTCTTAAATCACTTTCAAGTACTTGCCCTCCATTATCAAAAATAAATTTTACAATTTCTTTGTCATCTTCACGCATTTCTGGTCTAAAATCAAATATTGTTTTTACATCAACAGATTTTGCTTCAGTTTGAAGTTGAGAAATGGATTCGGTTTGGGGGATTTGTGGTAATGATTTTGATTGTTTTCTTTTTAATAAAAATATCATTCCAGCTATTGCAGCTATGATTGGACCACCAATAATGGCAGCATTAGAATAATTAAACGATGATTCATTTTGGATGGTTGGATTGTGAGTGATTTGGTTTACTGGTGTAAAGATATAGTTTATTTCAGTTAATCCAGCAGTAAGATCAAGTTTAGTTTTTTCATCTAGAATTTCCATATTGTTTGGTAAACCAGTCATACCAACTATAACTGAATTTTTTGGCATTAATAGTGTAAAATCAGATGGAGAATTAAATGAGAATGTCCAAACTCGTCCTTCTTTGGAAATTAAATCATGAATATCATAATCAATGGTAATACTGGATGAGCCAAATTTGTTAATTATTGCTTTGTTACCAACTATTTCTTCTGATAACAAAAATCCAGAATCACTTACTGCAACAAAATTATCTATAGATTGACCAAACAAATCAAGCTCAAAATCAGGTTCTAATGGATCCACATCTATTTTTGAAGATACATGTGTGGATCCATCAGAATAGATTGTTAGTTCAAGAGTTCGTGAAGAACTGAATGAGGTCTGAATTGGCATCACTACTATTGCAATAATTAACCCAGCAAGTATCAAAGGGGCTTTAACCATTGTTTCGAGGATACCATCAGTCCTTACAAAAAGCATTCCATCTTCTCGAATAGACTCTTCTCTAGAAATGGGCACGATTTCTGGGTTCATTGGTTAGTACCTCAAATTCATACTCTCAACTAATCCCTGGAATCGCTTAAATTCCTGGAAAAATTGAAGTCCCTTTTCAGTTATCAAAAAGACCCTATTTCTGTCATTTTTGACTGATTCGACTAAGCCTGCTTCTACCAGTTTCTCACATTTGTCTAGGACTGCATAGTGAGATAGGTTGGCTTTGCGAGAGATTGCAGATACAATGACTCCAGAACGACCGCCATCGGCAGTTACATCCAAGATGTCACCCATTATGCCCATTTCGGACCTGTATTGTTGTTTTAACATGTGTTAGTATAGAACTAATTGGTTAATGAGGAACATTTTGAAACTTTGTAGCGGAACACATAGCGGAACGGGTGTTTTGTTCCATGAAATGGGTGATTTTGACTAAAATTAATGATATTGATGAAAAATCTAAAAATTTCTCATTCCTGAAATTTTTACAAAAAAAATCTATTTTTCCAAAAAACAATTTTTGTTGATTTGTATTTGATTTTATCTTGATTTTTGATTTGATTTATTTGATTTTAATATATAAAGAACGCAATGTGAAACAGCAATTCTGTATATTTAACTAAAAAATAAGATAAAATTGCTTTTCCATTTATCAAAAAATCATTCAGTTAGTCATCTTAAGATTCATAATAACTTTTTATTCTCATTTTGAAAAGAGTACATAAAATGTTTGATAAATTCAAAAAAGAAGAGGGTGGAGAAATGACACAGGAGAGATCTCCTGATGAGCAAAACACTATGAAATCTAGAGATGTTTCACCTAATGAAACTGTAGGAGAGATTGGAATTGTAGAATTAATGGGTAAACGTGCAAAATTGGAGGAAGCAGTTGATTATGTGGGTTTAATGATAAAAAATCTTAAAGATAAAAGGACTGTTTTAGAGAAGGATATTGAAGAAGAATCCGTAGACATTAAAAATCTTAAAGAAAAGTTAGAAAAGGTAAGTCAGTATATTGAAGAGGAAAATAGAGGGATTAGAGAACTTGCTCAAAAAAGACAACAGGTTGAAAACGAGGCAGATGAGGTAGGGTCACTAATCAATAATTTAAGAGATAAGTTATCTGGGATTGATAGAATAATAGATAATGAAGGCTCAAAAGTTAAGCAGATTAAAGAATCTAGAGAATCTCTATAAAGTTAAACTAGAATTCTAGTAAAATTTACTTTTAGTTGAAATTCCTGTAGTAGCGGGAGTCGATGGAAATCTGTTTCCAACAGAACTTTCAGCTACTGCTGTTGCTTCTTGTAAAATCTTCTCAGATTCAGAATTTGTAGTTTCATCCATTCCAAATGTAGCATCACTTGAGAAACTATCAGTCATAAATCCACCTAACATTTGTGCCATTTGATTGATTTCTTGATCAGCATTTGGCATGAATTTTAGAAGTGATGATTTAAGATTTTTCATCAGGCCTATTGTAGGCATTATAGTAACTACTGTATCACCAAGATCATGATAAGTTGTTAGTCTTAATTCAATTTGTTCTAATGCTATTCTAGCATTACTCAAAATTTTTGTTGTTTTTCTTACCTCAACTAATTCTTTAGACAAAACTCTACTTGTATTCATATCATGTGATTGGGTTGCTTCAACTATTCTTTTGAAAAGTTTACTGTCTCTCTCATTTAATTTTGTAATCATTGAATCAAGTTTAGCGATTTGTGTTTGCAATTTTTTGATTCCATTTAGGATTTTAGGTTTTAGTGGACCTTTTGGTTTAATTGTATCATTAATTTTATCAGAAATTCCTGGTTTTTGTTGCTTATTCCATTTATTTTGTAAATTTGACAATAAGTTAGATTCTGTAAATTGTATTTCGTCTCAGGTGTAAATATTGCTTAACAAGAAATAAAATAAGACTAACTAGATGCCGTTCCTAAAGATTTAGGATTGGGATTCTTTGGGGATGGATTTTTTGGATGTGACTAGGAATCACAGAATTGTTATTTAGCGATTCTCCGCACAGTGGACATTTTACCATTATATGCTTGTGTGGAAAAAATAATTGTATTTAAATATTTTTTTAGGTCTGAAATCATTGAAAATAGCTGATTTTTGTATCCTTCAAATCTTTTTAAGCATGAATGAAGATGAATTTCTGAATTTATGGGTCAAAAAGTTGATTCCACTAGCAGATGTCAACGTTGTAACAGAGGAGCGATTTTAACAGATTCTAATACTGGAGAGATGTTTTGTTCCAAATGTGGCTTTGTTGCTACAGATAGGGTTGAACAAGAAGGACCAGAATGGAGGTCATTTTCTAAAGATGAGGGGGATAATAGGACTAGAACAGGCACACCAACTTCTTTAGCTATTCACGATATGGGTCTTGCAACTATAATCAACCCTATTAACAAAGATGCCACTGGAAAACCACTTTCAGCATCAATGAAAAGTACAATTGAAAGGCTAAGAACTTGGGATAATAGAAGTCAAGTTCATGAACCAGTTGACAGAAACTTTAGACAAGCGTTTAGTGAATTAGATAGATTGAAAACTAAACTCGCCCTATCTGATACGGTAATTGAAAAAACAGCATATATTTACAGAAAAGCCTTGGATAAGGGTTTAGTTAGAGGACGATCAATTCCTGGTCTTATCGCTGCATCTCTTTATGCTGCATGCAGAAATACTGAGACTCCTAGAACATTATCAGATGTTGCAAATAGCATCAATATCAAGAGAAAAGACATTGCAAGATGTTACAGATTATTATTAAGAGAATTGGATCTAAAAATGCCAGTTGTAAATCCTGTAAAATGTATTTCAAGAATTTCTAGTAATGCAGGGCTATCAGAGAAAACAAAAAGAAAAGCAATCGAAATTTTAGATCAAGCTGCTAAGATTGAACTTTCTGCAGGCAAAGATCCTATGGGGCTTGCTGCTGCTGCCTTGTATCTTTCATGTGTTAAAAATGGTGAGGATAAAACACAGAAAGATATTGCAGTTGCTGCTGGAGTTACGGAAGTAACTATCAGAAATAGATACAAAGGTTTGAAGGAAGCATTGGAGTTATAATTGAAATTTATTTTAATAATGAAATTAGTAAGTAATTAAAATGAATAAAAAATAATTATTATTTTAGCAGGATTGGTATTAGTTGTATTAGGATTATCTTTTAATCAAAATGATACTAAAAATAGCAATGTGGTTTTTCATGCTACTTTAGCTGATTCTAATTTATACAAAAATGGAATTTACTTAAATGAATTTGTGATCAATGATGGAAATTATATTTTTAAATTTGTTCCAAATGGAGATAGCCCTCAATTGCTTACTATTATTTTAAAAGGTGAGAATTATGATTTTTCAGAAAATTTTAAGCTCAAAGGAACAGTACATCAAACTGGAATATCAGAGTATTATACTTGGGATTATGAAGGTAGAAAAGAATTTTCAATTGTGAACCAACAAAAAATCGTCATTGAAATTAATCCAAATGGTAACGAAATGGGTTCGGTATCGGTCGATATTTTAAGAAATTAGAGGCGTTTACCCCTTTACTGCAGAACTTTGAGAGATTACCTCTCGTGGTCAGGACATTATTATTCCTGATAGCCTTTTTCGTTCTGCGGGGCAACGCAGTTTTAGTCGATAGGAATTATATCCTTCGGCATTAAATGTTATACTTACTTTAACTATTTAAGATTTAACATGAAATATTATAAGATTTAATACAGTTTTATGAAATAATTATATAATGAATTATCAGGTATAAAACTCAAAAATAGAAAGAATAGGATGATGTATGTTTGATAATTTATCGAAAAGAATTTTGACTTGAAATTTAATTTTTAAAATTCAGAATTATGAAAATAACACATTTGAAGTTTTTGAGAAATAATAAAAAATTTCAAATTGAGAATTTACTCTGAAGAGTCACAAAAATCGAAAACAGTTATCAATTGTTTAAAGAGCTATAAATTACGAAATTTATCCAAAAAGATATTGAAGTTATCTGGAAAAGTTGCAATTGTTACAGGTGGTAGTAGAGGTATTGGATTTGCAACTGCTAAAATTTTTGCAGAAAATGGTGCAAATGTAGTCATTACTGCAAAGGATTCTAAAAGATTAGAAAATGCGGTAAATGAGATTCCAAATTCAGTTGGGATAACAGCTGATATAAGAAATGAAAATGATGTTAAAAAAGTTGTAGAGCAGACTGTTAAAAAATTTGGTAAATTAGACATTTTGATAAATAATGCAGGAATATTCCCGAAAATAAAACAATTACATGAAATTGAAGAATTTGAATGGAATGAAGTTTTGGATGTAAATCTAACAGGGCAATTCAGATTTACTAAAGTAGCAATTCCTTATTTAAAAAAAACATCAGGTTCAATAGTAAATATCTCATCTGATGCAGGACTAAAAGCCTATCAAGGATTTAATGCAGATGCATATTCTGCATCAAAGGCTGGGATGATTATTCTAACAAAATGTTGGGCATTAGAATATGCAAAGGACAAAATTCGGGTAAATTGTATTTGTCCAGGTGTTGTTGATACAGATATGACAAAGCCATTTTTGAAAACTGAGAAAGATAGAGATTTTATGAATAATGAGCACCCATTAGGAAGAATTGGCCAGCCTGATGAGGTAGCTAAAGCAATTTTATATTTTGTATCAGATGACGCTGCCTGGACAACTGGAGCAATACTTACTGTAGATGGTGGAGAATCTATCAAGTAAATCCACATGGATTTAATACTGCTAAAAGAGTACTTAGGATGATGATGACAGATAGGAAGAAAAAGGCCAAGTTAATTATCCTATTAGGGGTAATTTGGGTAGTTATCACATTACCACTTCCATGGGTAGTAAATAATCCTCAAGTCTCAGCAACTCAATTCAATATCATACTTGCAATTATTGGAATAATGTCAATACCATTTATTGTTCTAGGGGTTGTCTGGACATTAAAACCAGAATTAACAACTTAGGTAATTACAGTTGAAGAATATTCCAATTTTAGATAAAATGCCAGAATTAGATTTGGCTATTGAAGCGGCATATGAAGCAGGAAAATCAATTTTAGAGATATATGAAAGTAAATATGAAACGTTCACAAAAAGTGATGATTCACCAATTACTGAAGCAGATTTAAAAAGTAATGAAATTATAAAGACAATTTTATCAAAAACTAATCATAAAATTTTATCTGAGGAAGATAAAGATGATCTTAAGAGACTTGCAGAAGAGACCATTTGGATAGTTGATCCTCTTGATGGTACTTCTGATTTTATTGACAAAACAGGAGAATTTACTGTGATGATTGCACTTGTTAAAAATAAAAAACCAATAATTGGGGTTATTGGATGGCCTACAGAAAAAATTATTTTTGCAGCACAGAAAGGATGTGGAGCTTTTAGATTTTCAAAAGGAAGATGGGAGGAAATAGCAGTAACTAAAGTATCAGATCTTTCAAAGTGTAAAGTAGTTGGATCGAGACATCATCTTTCAGAAAAAGAAAAAATGTTTATCAAAAAATTAGGAATTAGAGATTTTACAAGTATAGGTAGCTCATTAAAAGTAGGAAAAATAAGTTCTGGAGAAGCAGAAGCGTACATTACTACAACCAATAAAATGAAAGAATGGGACTCTGCGGCATCATATTGTTTGATTTCTGAAGCAGGTGGAAAAATGACTGATATGTCAGGGAATGATATCACATATAATAATAAAATAGTAAACCATCAAAATGGAATTTTAGTCACTAATGGATTAATACATGACGAAATTGTTAAAGAGTTTAAAAGATTAGATTAGGTTTCTCTTTTTTAGAAATTCTTTTACCTTTTTTGCACTATCTGTTAATGATTCATGCTCTGTATCAATTAGCAAATCAGGGTTTTGTGGAGCATCATACGGATCATCAATTCCTGTAAATCCTTTAATCTCACCTTTTCTTGCCTTGGCATACATTCCTTTGACATCTCTTTGTTCACATTTTTCAACTGAACATTTAACATAACATTCTGCAAATTGATCTCCTGAATTAATTATCTCTCTTGCATTATCTCTATTTTCCTTATATGGAGAAACAAGAGAAACTGCAGATGGAACACCATGTTTTAGTAATAATTTTGCCAGATGAGCTACTCTTTTGTTGTGTTCATCTCTTCCGGCTTTAGAAAAGTCCTTTGGTGAAAACCACTCTCTTAATTCATCTCCGTCAAGCATTGCTAGATTTGGAATATCTTTTTGAAGTTCTTTGACAATTGTAGTCTTACCTGAACATGGTAGGCCGGTCATCCACAAAACAAATGGTTTCATAATTTAAAATTTCTAAAATAGGTCTTAAAGAGTTTACGTTGGTATCATTTTGAATAAAAATCTTATTTTATTTCTAATTTTGCTTATTTTACAGGTAACCGAATTTGTTCTAAATAATTTATAATTTGATAAAACTAGGTAGAAATTTGATGATTAAAGATCTAAAGAATCTCTAAGTCCTTTGTATCTATTTCTGATAGTTACTTCAGTTACATTAGCTGCTTCTGCAATATCTCTTTGTGTTTTATCCTCACCGTTTTTAACACATGAAAGATACAAGGCAGCAGCAGCAAGCCCCATAGGATCTTTACCTGCAGAAACCTCATTTTCTTGTGCTTGTTTTAATACGTTAACTGCGTATCTTTTTGTTTTTTCAGCAATTCCAATTCTACTTGCAATTCTTGCAACACATTGAATTGAATCGGTAACTGGCATTTTTAGATCCAATTCTTTGATTAGTAATCTGTAACATCTTGCAATGTCTTTTCTCTTGATATTAGCTGCTTGTTCTACATCTTTTAGATTTCGTGGGGTTTCTGTGTCACGACAAGCTGCATAAAGTGCAGATGCCATTAAAGCAGATATTGATCGTCCTCTAACTAAACCCTTATCCAAGGCTTTTCTGTAAATGTATGCTGCTTTTTCAATAACAGCGTCAGAAATTGCTAATTTGTCTTTTAATCTATTTAATTCGCTAAACGCTTGTCTAAAGTTTCTGTCAACTGGTTCATGAACTTGACTTCTATTATCCCAAGTTCTTAGCCTTTCAATTGTACTTTTCATTGATGCTGAAAGTGGTTTTCCAGTGGCATCTTTGTTAATAGGGTTGATTATAGTTGCAAGACCCATATCGTGCATTGTTAATGATGTTGGTGCCCCTGCTCTTGCCCTATCTCCATGTTCATCTTGCGTAAATGACCTCCATTCTGGTCCAGACTCTTGTAATTTTTCACTCATTACAAATCCACATTTGGAACAAAACATCTCACCTGATTCATTATCAGTTACTAGTTTTCCTTGCGCACATCTCGGACACAGTTCTTTTGGGTTTTTGGCTTTACTTACCATTTACGATTCTAGGGTATTCAGATTTTTCGTATTTATGAATCATTAGTCAATTTTTACCTAAATAATGAGCCTATAAAAATACGTAATAGGAATATTACATTATTAATTTCTAGTAAAAATGATGAGATTCATTATAATGATACCCCTTTTTCTAATGGGGATTTTTGCGCTAGTACCATACGTCTATGGAGAGACAATAAATCAAAGCATGGAAGGTAGTATGGATATTCAAATAACACATCCAGATGAATCCATAATTGGGAGGACAATATCAATTTCCATATTAATAAAAAATAATGGATGGGAAGACAAAAAAGATATTTCATTTGTATTTACTAGTCAAGATAATGCATTAATTCCAGTTTCAAACAATAACATAACAATAGAAAAATTATCTCAAGGTGGATCATTTGGAGGAAATGTAGATTTTAAAATTTCATCAGATAGTAACCCTGGAATTCATTTTCTTAATCTAAAATATTCCCAAATTTTAGTAAGTAATAACAAAGAACCTCAGCAATCAACAGTTAGGGACATTGCGATTCCAATTATGCTGAAAAAAGAGCCTAGTGTAATAATTCATACCAACACGCCGGAAGCAGTTTTTTCAAATGCAGAATTTCCATTTATTGTTGAAATTATTTCTAAGGATGTAGAAATTAAAAATGTCAATATTGAGATAATCCCACCTAAAGATATTCAATTTCGAGGTGAAATATCTCATTCTTTTTCAACTATACAAAAAAATTCTCCGGTAACCATCATTTCAAGAATTATTACTCCAATTAAGGAGGTAAATTCAGAATATAAATTGCCGTTTGAAGTCATTGTCACATATACTGACGATATTGGAGAAGAGAGAAAAGAATCTCAGATTGTTTCTACGGTATTACGACCTAGAACATTTATGGAATTAACTACAGATGGTGGAATTTGGATAGGTGATTTTTTCATAGCTCCTTATGTAAGTCTTGGAACAATTATAGGAATTCCTGCAGGAGCAATTATTTCATTATTAATTAGAAAAAATCAAAAATCTACAAAAAGAAAATTAAAGAAAAAATGAGAATTAGGAATTGAGTTTTTCATTAATAATTTGAATATACTTTTGATTATAATCTGAGAATAATCGAATTTTATCTTGTGCTAGAGCCATGGCACCGGGTCTACTGTTAATTTGTTTATCTGCTATCAGTTGATTATCTAATAATTTTTTTAAATCATCTTTGGTTTGTGATTTAAGTTCATTTATTAAATTTTGAAACTCTTTTTCTAGTAAATTTTTAGTGTCTGGAATTGCAGGAGGAGCTGCTCCTATAATTTCTTGCACAGTAATTTTTCCAAATATTTTTTTATTTAATTCAATCAATTCTCAAAATTCCAATGATGTTTAGATAATATTACTATTATCAATAATCATGTTCACTGAAATCTGAACCTAATGGAATTGTTGCAATTACTGTATTTTTTGTTGTTTGAAATTTGATATTTTTATTTGGTAAAAATTGATTAAAAATTTCTTTTAAAAGTTGTTCAGTAAAAAATGACCAGTTCATACCTAATTCATGCTGAATAATAAAATGATGTAATTCTCCTTCAATTCTATGATCTGATTTCATTCCAGATGCTTTCATATAATCTTCTAAAGTTTCAATACATCTTTTCAAATCATACTTTCCTTTCATGAAAAGAACTGTATCTTTGATTAAAGGTAAAACGGCTTTAATAATTTCATTAATATCTTGTCCGTTCATTTCCATACCAAGAGAATTCAATATTCCTTTAGGAATTGGAATCATTCCAAGTTTATCACCAAAACGATCCCATGATACATATTTTTCAAGAATTTGTTTTACCAAAACGTTTTGAGATATATTTTTGTTCATTGCTTCTGTTTCTAATTCTTCTACGATTTTAGTAGGAAGTCGATAAGTAATACTACGTGTAGGATCTTTTTTTGAGGGAACGGTTTGTTTATGAGGTTTAGATTTCATTCTATTTAAGATCAATAATTAGAATATAGAATTGAATATTAAGTTGATGTAAAAAATTATTTTTTATTAAAAAAGAATTCATCTTTTTCTTCTAATTCATCAACATAAGTGTCCATATCTAATTTGAATTCTTCTTCATCAGCATACGCTCGTTCTGCATGCTCACTAATATCTAATCCAGCATCTTCTACTTCAGGCGATACCCTTACTCCTACTAAGAAATCTAAGACTTTCATAATGATCCAAGTTCCACAAAATCCAAGAGCTGCAGCAACTCCAACTCCAATTGCTTGAATTCCTAATTGTTCTGGATTTCCAAATAATAACCCGTTTGGTCCACCTGGATTAACTAATTTACTTGCAAATATTCCAATTGCAAGAGATCCTATTATTCCTGCAACACCGTGTACTGAACTAACATCTAATGCATCATCTATCTTTAATTTTTCTTTAAAGATTATAATTCCAGAGTAGGATGCAATACCAATTGCTATTCCAATAACAAAGGAATGTTCAACACTAACATATCCTGAAGCCGGAGTAATTCCAGCTAGACCTGCAATAGCACCGTTAACTGCAGCAACAACAGAAGGTTTCCCTGTTCTCATCCAGGACAATCCCACCCAAATTAATGCGGAGACTGAAGATGCCATATGGGTTACAATTACTGTGTTTCCAGCTAATGATCCAGATGCTAATGCACTACCTGCATTAAATCCAAACCAACCTAACCAGAGTAATGCTGAACCTGTTACTGCCAAGGGTATACTGTGTGGAATTTCAATTGCAGGACCAAAGAATCTTCTGCGACCAAGAACTATAGCTGCAGCAAGTGCACCCATTCCAACACTAGTGTGAATAACTATACCGCCAGCAAAATCAACTACGCCTAGTTCTGCTAACCAACCACCTCCCCATACCCAATGGACTAGAGGATAGTAGATCAGAATAGACCAAGAAGCTATGAATATGATAAAAGAGCTAAATTTCATTCGTTCTGCAATAGTGCCAGTAAGAAGTAATGGTGTAATTGCCGCAAACATTAATTGGAATTTTACAAATAATACTCCAGGAATTGTTGGTGCATAATCAAGTGCTTCATCCCATGGGACACCTTTTAGAAATACCCAATCCATATTTCCAATTAATCCGCCTGATTCATCAGGACCAAATGCTAAACTAAATCCAAAAACAAACCACATTACACTAAGTAAAGCTAATCCAAAGAAAATTTGCATAAATACAGAAACAGCATTTTTCTTTCTCAATAAACCAGATTCAAAAAGACCGAGTGCCGGTATCATCAAAAGTACTAAACTTCCTGCTACTAGCATCCATGCTGTATCACCACTATCTATTGGCACATTATTTTTGAAACTCTAAAACTAATTAATAATAACGAAATTAGATAACCATTTGATTATCATGTGATAATCAAAATCTGAAACTATTATTTGTGAAATGCTTTCAAGGTTATCAAATGTTAAGAATTGAAGCAATGCTTGGGAATAATGATGTAATGGCAATTAGTGAGGCTCTAAGAAAAATAGAGATTGGTGGTTTAACAGTTGGTAAAGTACGAGGAAGGGGAAAACGACCACCTGCAGAAATTCATGCTGCAAAAGGAAGTGCCATATTTCAACCACAATTCAGTGAAAAATATGTAATAGTAGTAATAATTCCAGAAAGTAAAGAAGAAGAAGTAATTAACATTATTAAAACAAAAGGAACTGTAGGAAAGATCTTTGTTTCACCAATATTACGTGCTATTGATATTGGAACTGGTCAAGAAGGGGAAGAAACAATCTAATTAAATTTCTCTAAAATTATTTCCATAAATAATTGTTGAATGTTTTAATTGTTTTTCAACAGTTGGAAGATATCCCATTATACAGTGATTTACAAAGTCACTAAATGATTTTATCCTATAATCAGTTTGTAATTTTTCTTGGTTATGTTCGTATACTTTTACTAGTTTCATTAATGTAAATTTTTGAAGAGGAACTAATCTACTTCGTTTGATTACCGGTTTAGTGACTAATGGTGTTATTTCTGATTCAACGTCTTGTTCTGCACTTAGTGTTTCCATATCCACAACTTCTTCCATTTCTGAAATGAAAATTTTGCCTCCATGATTTGCAGTATAACCAGATTTTTTTGAAATCAAATTAATTACTTTTCTAGCATCTTTTTCTGAAACAACTAATTCTATTTTTGATAAAGGAATTGATTTAATTCCGGTGGAGCCTACTTTCACAGAAGTTTGCTTATCAAAAATTTTACTATCTTCTAGATTTCGTTTATCCATTATTGAGTAACCCATGCTACTTAATTCTGCTATAATGATAGGATATGTAGAACGCTTAATTATTGCCTCAATTTTTTTCATAAAAAAAATTTAAATTTTCGTTATTTATTAGTCTAGCTTATTATCATAGTTGATAAAATTTATTCCAAAGAAAATCTAACGAAAAATGGGTTTTATTTTTAATTATCATGTTTTTGAGTGCATTGCAATCAAAGGTTTTATTTTTTATAAATTTGTAGAGTAGTAACATGAGAGAGAAAATGAAAATTTCCAATAATTTTATAAATAAATTAGAAAATAAGAAAAGAAAATTTGGAGAGGCAGCATGACGTATTGTATTGGAGTATGTAGAAAGTACAAGGCATCAAAACCGGTACAGATTGGGAGGTACGCTGCAGGGCAAAAAAGATGTAATCATTGTGAAGTATTTCTGGATTATGAGGGAATATCATGTCCTTGTTGTAATAGACAACTAAGATGTCTACCACGAAGTAGAAAAGGTAAAGAAAAGTATCTAGAGCAAATAATTAGATAATAAGCATTAAGTGAGAAATGAAGCCAAAAAACGATTAATTTGTCTAAATAATAAAACATTATAAGAAATCAATCCTAGTAGAGATATGGCAATTCCAACTGATGTTCAGGAATATGTTGAAAAAAATATCAAATTAATGATTTCTCAAACTGAAACATACCTTCCTTTTATCAAAGTGGCATTTCCTTATTCAAAAAATATAGCTGATGGGGTTTACAACCTAATTGTAGGTAGCGCATTATCTGTTTTTGTAAATCAATATGCAATGAGAATGAAATATCCTACAGCGGAAGATTTTGCAGACTTTGGAAAAATAGCTTTCAAATACAGAGATCAAGTAGATCAATTTTTCAAATAATTAATTTATCATAATTTTATTACTAGAAGTTGTTTTTGGAATAATAATTTCTAATCGTCCTTTTTCAAATTTTGCAGTGATTTTTTTACTATCAATTTTTCCTGGAAGTGAAATAGATTTTTTAAAATATTCAAATTCTGCTTTCCTGCCAAATTTTTCTTCAAAATATGTTTCTTTTAACTTAGCTTCTACACTTATAGAATTTTCATCAGATGTAATTTTAATGTCCTTTTTATTGACCAATGGAAGATCAAACTCAAGCAACCAATATGTCCCATATTCTATTAAACATGAAAGAGGAGAAAGAGTTTGATGTTCAACATCGTCTGTAAACAATGAACTTATTGATGACGGGATGATTCTTATTTCAAATTCTTTTTGTTTGTTTTCAGTCATATAATCAATGATAAATCTGTGGGACTCGAGGTTTATTTTCTATTTTTTGTTGTTGTAAAGTACGAATTGTTTCATCCATTAGATTTCTACGCTGAATCCTTAGATATTCCATTTTCTTTTGTATGTCAGTTGTATCTATCTTAATATTCAAAATTTGAGCTAAAGTAATAATTGAAACAATAGATGCTTCCGGATCAGGGAAAAATGGATGACATTCAGCATATAAAATTAATGCTGGAATTTTTGATTTTCTAAAAACTGATATTATTGCTGCATCTGTTCCAAAAATTGAGCCTGCTAAAAATTTAGAGATTTGATTTGTGTATAATGTTTCTTCTAAAGATTGATGAGTAACTAATCCATAGATTTTAGGCATTTTGGAATCTTTGTTTATTGTTTCCATGCCACTTACAATGATTATTTTTTTAATCATGTTTGTTTTACAATATTCTAAGGTTAATCCGGCAAAATCATATGCCAAATAAGGATCAAATGGTAGATCAGATATTATGGCAAAGATATTATTTCTTTTATAAATTCTAATTGGAGCTAAAATTTCTCCATCTTCAACAAATAATGTGGGGGGTAGATCAGGATGATCTAACTCTCCAATTTGTTTCATATCTAAAGCGTGTATTAAATAAGAAATTGAAAAAGTGCCAATTAGACCATTACTTGGGAATCCAACAATTAAGATACTTTCTTGTGATGTTTTTTTATTAACTTTCATAATTAGAATATAGGTAAACCAATTTTTCTAATACTGTTTTTTGATCTATGTTTTGCTCGTTTAGATAAGTTTCGTAGCAATTTTTCACTGAGATCTTCTAAAACTTCACTTAGATCAAAACCTACTGAGTTATAGATCAAAGGGGTATGATGTGGAGTTATGATCATTATAGTTACTTCATATTTTCCTTCTTTTTTATTTCCAGATCTTTGTTGTTTTATTGAAACTCTAGCTTCATGTATTTCTGTATAGACTTGTTGTAATCTTTTGAGAGTTTTACTAAATTTTGAACTTATCAAATTTACATTTTGTTGATCATCTGGCATACCAACTATGTATAATGGAATCGGAGTTTCTAATTTTGATGCAAGTAAACCAAGAATATCTCTGAAAGTGATAATACCTTGAAGAGTACCTTGAAGATTAACTAGACAACATGTTGTATCTGCTTTAAGCATAGAATTGATAATTTTATTTAAATCATCATTAGCAGAACATTGTGGAATTCTTGTGCTACCAATATTTCCAATCTTAAATTCTAATGCATGTGTTGTATTTGAGCCCATAGATTTTCGTCCTTGTTTTTCTGAAGGTATGATAGATTGTAAGATATGATATGATGTAATGACTTGTTTGATTTTATCCTGATTTAGTACTGGTAAATGATCAATTCGTTTAGTAGTCATGATTCGTCTTGCATTGCTGATAGTTTCATCAGAAGGTACGGTTATTGGATTTTGAGTATAAATTAGACTAGCTTTAATCCATTTGTTATCAATTGAAGATAGTAATTTAATTATTCTTTGTGCGGTGACTACACCAATTATTTTATTTTTATCAACTACGGGAACTTCCCTAATTCTGTAATGAGTGATAATGTTTGCAACTTTTTGAACAGAATCGTTTTGTGTCACATGTGGAATTGGGTAAAGAAATGATTCTACTTTCATAGTATTGATATTTTTGGCGTCGAGTAATGCTCTAATGTTTGTAGAAAGTATTTTTTTATCTTTTATATAAAAAACATCATAAGAATTATTTTTAGTAATTTTGTTAATTACATGTGAAAGAGTATCAGTTGGTTCTATAATAGTTGCCTTAGAAATTAGAGATTTAATTTTGGTAGATTGAATATCTTTCATATGTCCATGTATTGTATCAGTAATCATTTTGCTATACTTGTTTTAGTATCTCCCTATTTTAAATTATAAGAGACCACTAGATTTTCATGATTGATTTTCATTGATGATATTTGAGTTGACATATTTAACTAATTAAATTCATTTTCTGTTAATGTTGCTAAAAAATACTGATCTTAACAAAATCATAATTAAAAAAACTGTTACTATTAGTCCAAATACTAGCATATTGGATGCCAGACAAGTTTTACTTAGACATAACTTAAAACGACTTGTTGTAATAGATTCTAAAAAACATCCAGTTGGAATAATTACAGAAAAAGATGTAGCAAAAACCATCTATGCGCTTGGAGACAAATCAATCAATACAGTTAAGGTCTCTGGTTTTATGTCAAAAAAATTAATCACAATAAAGAAAACGGATTCAATTTATGATTGTGCTAAACTGATGAAAAAAAATCATATTAGTTCTATCATAGTATTAGGAAACAATGGTGTTTTAGAAGGTATAATCACCAAGACAGATCTTGCATCTATTTTTTTAACACATGCAGTATCTCCTCTAAAAGTTTCAAAAATTATGACTAGAAATGTTATCACAGCAATGCCAGGTGACTCGTTATTATATGTAGAAAGCTTGTTAATTCATAATAGAATTGCAAGGATTGTTATTCAGCGAAATAGAATACCTGTAGGAATTATCACATTTAGAGATTTTGTTCCAGCGAAACTACCTTTTTGGATATCTCAGTCAGCTGATCCAAAAGAGGTTGAAAATTATAAAATGAAAAGTAATGTTGATGAATTTCGAGTAAATCAAATGAATCATCTTCTTCATTTCAAAGCAGTGGATATAATGTCATCAAACCCAGTAACAATTGAAGCTGATGAAGATGTTGGAGTGGCGGTACTACTGATGATAAGAAATGGAATTAGTGGGTTACCTGTTGTTAAAAAATCAAAGCTGGTAGGAATTATCACCAAAACAGATATTGTAAATGCTATTGCAAGTGCTTAGATTATTTTATAATTAGAATAGAACAGGGAGAATTATTTGCTAATTTATTTGAAACACTACCAAGAAAAAATCTTGCAGTTGCTCCCATTCCTTTACTACCCAAAATTATTAAATTACATTTTTTATTTTTTGCAAGTTTAATTATTTCATTGACAATATTTCCTTCTTTCATAATTATTGTTGAATCAACACCATGTTGGACAGTCATATCCTTACCTTTAATCAAAACTTTATTTCCAAATTTTCTTAAAATTTCAAGGTATTCTTTTTTATCTAATAGATTAATTGGAAGAGATTTTTCAACTACATACAAAAGTATCAAATGAGATTGATAGTTTTTGGCCATATCACATGCATGTAAAAGTGCTTTTTCAGAATACTTGGAACCATCAAGTGGAACTAGTATATTCATGTAAAGAGATTTTCTCATGTTAATTTTCATGTATTATTGATATTTAACTAGATTCTAGAATTTCATTTTAAAATACTGTTAATTCTAGAAATGAGTTTTTTCTTATTGGGTGTGATTATATTGAATATTATGGTTTGATTATTACAATTGATAATCTTATTTTGGTATTAAATCATAAATCTACAAATTATTCTTTAATGATTAGGAAAAACATTAAAAAAATTCTTGTTCCACTTGATGGTTCTAAAAATTCTTTGAGAGGTTTAGATGAGGCAATTTATCTTGCAAGACAGTGTCATGCAACAATTACAGGTTTGTATGTAATTCCAATATATCCAAGAAATTTTACAGATATCATTATGCCATATCAGATTCATCTTACTAAATCAGCTAAAAAATTTATGGAGTCTGCAAAAACTACATGTGCTCAAAAAGGAATTATGTTTAAATCTAAAATTATTTTTGGAAGTCCAATAATGGAAATAGATTATATGGCTAAAAACAAAGGATTTGATATTATTGTAATCGGTTCTAGAGGTCAGAGTGGACTAAAAGAAGCATTTTTGGGAAGTGTTGCAAAAGCCATAATTCATAAATCAAGAATTCCTGTATTGGTAATAAAATAGTGATAGTAATGTTTTCAAAAATGTTAAGCAAAATTCTTGTTCCATATGATGGTTCTAAATATTCAATTAAGGCCTTATCTAGAGCGATGGAACTTGCACACAATCTTGATTCAGAGATTTTTTTATTTTCTGTTGTTCATCAAAGTTACATTTCACCTCCTGGAATTCTAGGATTAACGAGAACAAAATCTGAGAAAGATGCTATAAAAAAATGGATAAAAACAATTAGAAAAGATACAGAAACCATGTTAAAAATGGCTGTTAAAAGATGTGATGAAAATGGAATTACTGCATCATACAATATTTCACAGGGTAATGTTGCAAATGAAATTTTGAATTTTGCAAAAAAGAAAAACATTTCATTAATAGTAATTGGTAGTCAGGGTTTACATGGAGTAGAAAAATTAATGACATTGGGAAGTGTTAGTAGAAGAGTTTCTGAACAAGCAAAATGTCCTGTATTATTAGTAAAATAAGATTTTAAACTAATTCTCCAAGGAAGTGTACAACTTTGTTTATTACAATTACTGTTCTGTCTTTAGGAATATGGAATAGTTTTTCTGAATTATCTGATGATTCAATAATTAATTTTGAATAAGGATCCTTAATAGACTTGTATAAAATTCCTTTATCTCCTATTGATTGAGACCAATGTGTTCCTTGTAAAAATGAAATTGATTCAAATTTGATTACATGATAAGAGAAAACCATTTTTCAAGATCTATTCTTTTTGCATTCTAGTAATTATTTGATCACAAATTCTCCTCATTTCAGAATCAGAGCCAACACTACAAATTTTTACCAAATCTGTAGTTGTTACTATTCCAATGATTTGGTTATCTTTTTTAACAGGTAGTTTGTGAATATTTTTTGTTTTCATTATTTGTGCTGCTTCCCAAACCGTTTCATTTGGATCTATTTCAATTATAGGTGAAGACATTACTTCCTCTATTGAAGATGTCAATAATTTTTCTTTAGCTGCTATACGTTTAACAAAATCCCTTTCTGTCAAAATACCTATTGGTAATTTGTTTTTAGTAACAATAATGCAGCCAACATTTTTTTCATCCATTAATTTAGCAGCATCCCTAATTGAAGTGGAAGAATCTAGAGCTGCTAAATCACTAATCATTACATCTTTTACAAATGTGTGGGCCATACGATAATGATTAGATTTTCTTCTAATAAATAAGATCCTTATTTTCAAAGAAGAAATTATCTATTAATAAAAATTAATTATTTTACTATTAGAACAGGAATCTGAGATTTGTGTAGAACATAATTGGAAGTACTTCCAAGAAATGTCTCTTTAATTGAACCCATACCTCTAGAACCGATTACGATAATATCAAATAATTTTTTATTTGAATAGTTTATGATTTTTGGTCCTTCATCACCATAATCTATTGCATCATCAAAAACAATGCCATTTTGTGCTGCACGAATTTTTGCTTTTGACATAAACTTTGATGCATTATTTAGTAGATGTTTTTCAATGTAAGAAATTTGTGAGTCTGTTACAGGTTTAGCTAATGGGACAATATACAAACCTGTAATTGTTGCATGACACTGTCTTGCAAGATAAATTGCCTCATCTAAACCTCTCAAAGAATTTTTAGAACCATCAAGTGGACAAGAATTTTTTTTATATTATACACAATCAATTGATTAATGAACTATACTTAAGATATATTACAACATTATCGTTTTTGATTTTCAGCAGTGAGATTATGCCAGTCACTAATATAGATAAAATCTTATATCAATTTGAATATGACGGATGCTGATACAATTACAGTTAGAAATGTAATGACAAAATCAGTAATTGCGGTAGATTCATCTCTTACAGTAAATGAAGCAGCAAAACTAATGGAAGATGCTAGGGTAGGTGCTGTAATCGTAATGGAAAATAATTCTGCAATAGGAATAGTTACAGATCGAGATTTTGCAGTAAAGATTGTAGCTCATGCTTACCATATTACAACACCTGTAAAACAAATAATGTCATCACCTTTACTTGCAATTGGTCCAGATGAATCAGTATGGATGGTAGCTGATCTAATGTATACAAGAGGAATTCGAAAATTGCCAGTAATTGAAGATGATCAAGTAATAGGAATCATTACCGCCACTGATCTTGTAAATCAACTTGCTATATCTACAGATGAAGATATTAGAAAAATGTATCATGAATCTGTAATCAAAGTATATAAAAAATACAGCCCTTATTCTTAATTATCCATTTACTATAGCAGACATTAATGATTTACCACCAATCAGTGCACCAATAGATAATCCTGTGTTTGCAACTAAATTAATCGCCAAAGTGCCATAATGATGATTATCTAAAAGGTTACTAGAATCAAGTGCAAATGAGGACATTGTAGTAAGTGAACCACAAAAACCAATGGCAGCTAATAGTGAATATCTTCCATCAAGATTCCATTGTTCTGATACAATTACAAACATTCCTAAGATGAAGGCTCCAATAATATTAACAATCAAAACATTAAGAGGTAAAGCATTAAACAATAATGGGGATTCTGTGATTTTGTATCTTAGAAAAGCTCCAATAACAGAACCTACTGCTAAAAAAATAAACTCTAGACCTTTCATTACTATCTTCTAATTTTTTGAAGTATTTGATATTATTAATGTGGTTTAATATTGATCTTTTTCAAAATTGAGCCTAAATTCAGCTAGTTTTGAACATTAAACTTATGATTTTTATAGGTTCAATAATTTTTGAAAAGAGAATGACGTTAAAACTACGATGTGAAGATTACGGGTTTGAATGTGATTTTGTTTTAGAAGGAGCAAAGAACATTGGATTACTCGAAAAATTAAGAGAGCATTTTGCAGAAGAACATGGTATTGACTATACAACTGAGGCCATTACTCAGATGATTGTCAATCGTGGACATTCTTTAGAATCCATTAGAAAAGAATAATTGTTTTCTAGTATTTCTTATTTTTAATTTTTAAAAATTTTTTTAACATTTATTACAATGTAGTTTCTATACAAAATAGAATTCACTCTCAATGAAATTGGAGGAATTTTTTGTTATCAAAGTTAATTTTTTGTATCAAAATTACCTAATTCAATCTGTTTTTATTTTATTAACGATATTAAAGAATAGTAGTGTTAGTAAATTATTCAAATGATTATGATGTCAAGTGTGAACTAGATGCTTGCAAAACCTATCCCATAATTACAGATTCAGAAAGAGGAGAAATGTTTTGTGGGGGATGCGGTCTTGTGCTAGTGCAAAACATGTCTGATATTTCACATGAAAGTAATGGTTACAGTCAAGAGGATTTTATGAAATTGACAAGAACTGGTCCTGCAACATCATTAACCATGCATGACAAAGGATTATCAACTGTAATAGGTATAAACAAAGATTCTTCTGGTAATGCTTTATCAAGTAAAACAAAATACGAATTTAATAGACTTCGGACATGGGATCAAAGAAGCAAATCTAGATCAACTGTAGCACTTAGCAAAGCATTTACTTTATTGAATGCGATGAAAACAAAATTAGGAATTCCAGATAATGTTATTGAAAATGCTGCATATATTTACAGAAAAGCAGTAAATTCAAAACTTACAAGAGGTAGAACAATGGCTTCATTAATTTCTGCATCTTTGTATGCTGCTTGTAGAGAAAACAATATTCCTAGAACATTAGATGATATTGCAGATGCAGGAAATATTGAAAGAAGAATTTTATCTAGAGATTTAAGAACGATTATCAAAAAATTGGGATTGAAATTAAATCAATATGATACTTCATCTTTTATTTCCAAAATATCAAATAATATGAATTTAAAAGAAAAAACAAAACGAGATGCATTTGATATTTTAAAACGTTGTGAATTAAAAGAAATAACTGCGGGGAAACATCCCGTAGCACAGGCAGCTGCTTCTTTGTATATTGCATGTATGATTAATAATGAAAAAATAAGCCAGAAGAAATTTTCAAGTGAAGCTGGAGTAAGTGATGTAACAATAAGAAATAGAGTAACGTTAATCAAAAAAACATTAAAAATTACAGAGTAAATAAAATGAGCGTTAAATTAATTCATTGTCAATGTGGAATATGTAATCATAGTATTGAGTTAGATTGTATCAAAAGAGAATGTAATTGCTGTTTTAATTTTCATATTAGATCAGGTTAATTGATAAATTTAATAAATTGATTTATCAAATATAGAAATTATAAATTCACGTATAAGATTTATAATTACTATTATTTAGTTTATAAAATTTGTTTCTTAAAATAATAATTGAAAAAATTTACTTGAAGAAATCAAATTCTTGATCTCTTTTTTGTTTAGGTAGATCTTCCATTACAGCTTGTACTACTTCATTATGATTGTAGGTAAGATGCCTAAGAAATTTGGCAGATTCGTCAGCTCTTTTCTTTGCATCTGCAAATAACATTTCTGGGCTACTTAGCTCATTCATCATGACATTACATTCTTTGCATGGCTCAAAATCAAGATATAATTTCATTATTTGTCGTCAACCTTCTTAGTATTTAGACTATTTTATCGATTGAGTCATAGGCATCTCTTTTTTTCTAGGTTTTACCTTATCAATTGAATCAAGAATATCTTGCTGAGTAATTTTGATGTCTTTGATGTTTTTTGATTTAGTGTTAACATGTCTTTTCAAGGCAAGAATTGCAGCCCTATTTGCTATTGCAGCTATCTCAGCACCACTAAATCCATTTGTTAGTTCAACAACTTTTGTTATGTCTACATCATTTGATAGTGGTTTCTTTTTTGAATGAATTTTAAATATCTGCTCTCTTCCTTTTGAATCTGGATTTGGAACTTCAATAATTCTATCAAATCTTCCAGGCCTTAGTAGTGCCTCATCAACAATATCTAATCTATTTGTAGCACCAATTATCAAGACATTGTGTAATTCTTCTAATCCATCTATTTCTGTAAGAATTTGAGATACAACATTTTCAGTTACATGTGAACCTGAATCTCCACTACCTCTTCTTGGTACAAGTGCATCAACTTCATCAAGAAATATAATACATGGTGCTGCTTGTCTGGCTTTTCTGAAAATCTCTCTTACTCCTTTTTCAGATTCACCTACCCATTTTGAAAGTAATTCTGGACCTTTAATGCTGATAAAGTTTGAATCAGTCATTGTTGCTAATGCTTTAGCAATCATTGTCTTTCCAGTTCCAGGTGGACCGTGAAGTAAGATTCCTTTTGGAGCTTCAACATTAACATATTCAAAAGCTTCTTTGTGTTTAATTGGCCATTCTATAGCTTCACGTAATTCTTCTTTTAATTCGTCAAGACCTCCTACATCATCCCAATTAACATTTGGGATTTGTACTTGAACTTCACGTAATGCACTTGGTCTTATTTCTTTTAATGCATCTCTAAAGTCATCACTTGTAATTTTTATTTTCTGAAGAATTTCTGTAGATACTTTTTCTTCGCTGAGATTAATATCGGGTAAAATTCTTCGTAAAGATCGCATTGCTGCCTCTTTAGATAACATTTCAAGATCAGCTCCTACAAATCCATGTGTTATTTTGGCAATTTGTTTAAGATCCACTTTTTCATCAATTGGCATTCCACGTGTGTGAATTGAAAGAATTTCATGTCTTCCTTCATCATCTGGAATTCCAATTTCAATTTCTCTGTCAAATCTACCAGGTCTTCTAAGAGCAGGGTCAATTGAGTCTGGTCTATTAGTAGCTGCAATTACTACAACTTTACCTCTACTTTTCATACCATCCATTAATGTCAAAAGTTGTGAAACAATTCTTTTTTCTACCTCTCCAGAAACCTCATCTCGTTTTGGTGCAATAGAATCAATTTCATCAATGAATACTATACTTGGAGAATTTTCCTCTGCTTGTTTGAAAATCTCTCTTAATTTTTCTTCACTCTCTCCATAATATTTTCCCATAATTTCAGGTCCACTAAGTGAAATAAAGTGAGCACTTGTCTCTCCCGCAACTGCTTTTGCCAATAGAGTTTTTCCGGTTCCAGGTGGACCATATAACAAGACACCTTTTGGTGCTTCTACACCTATTTTCTCAAATAATTCTGGGTGTCTCATAGGCAATTCAACCATCTCTCTGATTTTTCTAACTTCGTTTTTTAAACCTCCTAGTTCATCATATGTAATTCTAGGAATGGTAGAATCAATTGCTTTAGTCATAGAACCAAGTTTGAATATAGTACTTTCAGTTACAATTACTGGTTTTGATGGTTTTGTATTAGTTATAATAAATTGAATTTTTCCTCCCATTTGAGTTGGTAGTTGAATTGAATCATGAACAGTAAATACATGATTTTGGAAATTTGTAATCATTACATCATGTAATTGCTCTTCATCAATAGCTAGTTTTTCAGTAGGAGATAAAGTAATTTGCTCAGCATCTGCAGCTTCTACAGATTTTATAGAAATTTTATCACCAATTCCAGCTCCAATGTTTTGTCTTGTCATTCCATCAATTTTGATAGTACCTGAACCGTATTCTTCAGTTGAACCAGGCCAAAGTTTAACATGTGTTTTTTTATTATATGTTAATTCTAAAATTTGTCCGGGTTTCCATTTTGTTTCTTCAATAATTTTAGGATCAACTATTGCTCTTCCTCTTCCAACATGTTGTTGTGGAATTTCAATAACTTTTAAAATAATTTCTTCCATATTTTTCTCCAAAAATTAGTGGGGTTTATTCAACCTCCACTTTTTTGCCTTTTGGCTTTTCATCTTCAATCAGTTTGAAAACTAATTCAAGAATTCCATTTTTGTATGAAGCCTTTGCAGAATTCTCATCAACTTTGTATTTGATTGGAACTCTTACATGATATTTCTTTTCACCATGTTCTGCAGAAATATCTACTATCTTGTCTTGGACAAGAATTTTTACATCTGTTTTTTCAACTCCTGGTATTTCAGCTACAAGTTTTACTAGTTTTTCTTTTTCATCTACAATTGCATCAACAATTGGTTCTCTTGTATCAGCTGATGGAAGCAATCCAGGTTTTACATTTCCGTATTCTTTTACCACAGGTTTTCCGTTTGGACCAACAGTCATTGTATAACCGTAATAAAATGGACCAGATGTGGAACCTTTTCCCTTGAATTCTTCAAAAATGTCATCTATATCAAAAAATGAGCTTGACATTCTTTTGAAGATCCTATCAAATTCATCATCAAACATTGTCATATTTATCTACTATATGTAATATACATTACATTATATAAGTATTTCTTATAATTATTAGATTTATTACATAATGCTATTATAACTGACATAGTATTTAATAATATATGAGAACAGCTGGTATGTCTATTCCAGAATTGGTAAGAGAGATTGTTACAAGAAATCGTTCAATTTATGACTGTATGAAAATGGATTTGGTTAATTATACAGCATTAGCAGTAAAGATTCAACCAGAAATTGAAAAAATTTTGGGTAGTTCTGTGAATCTCAATACTGTTGTAGTTGCCATTAAACGATTTGCGGATTCGTTTGAAAACAAAGATGCAATCAAAGAAGAATCTGTTTTAAAAAATGCAAGACTTGCTTTGACCGATGGAATTATGGATATTAAATTTTCAATAAATGATTCTGCAGGAATGGATCCTATATCAATTTTGGATAAATTTTCAAAAATTACCAATAATTATGAGTTTTTTAGATTATCAGATTCTTTTAGATTTCTAACAGAGGATGTGGAAAGTATTAGGGAAATATTTGAAAATATGCCTAATAGAGAAAATATGTTTAGTACTGGTCTTGCAAAAATTAGGATTTCGATTCCAACAAATCAAAATCAATCAGATGTGGTATCATATGTTGCAGAAATTCTGCATGAAAATGGAATTGAGTTAGTTAATGCATATTTCAGTCAGGATAGTATTATAATAATTCTAAATGAAAAGGATGCTTCTAGGGCATATGAAATCCTTCGTTCTGATATAGTTAGAATTGAATAAGCTGTAAAATATTAAGAAAATTGATCTCATAGGATATATTCAGTAATTTTATGGGTAAATGTAATTGGCAAAAAATAAGAAGAAAATAGTCATTTTGGGAGGAGGTTTTGCAGGAGTAGAATGTGCTAGGCAATTAGAATCAGACTTTGGAGATAATTCAGAAATTGAGTTAGTAATGATTAGTGAAGATAATTTTCTATTGTTTACTCCAATGCTGCCTCAAGTTGCATCAGGTATGATAGAAACAAGGCATATTGTAATGCCAATTAGAGAAATTTGTAAAAAGACAAAATTCTATGAGGGTAGAGTAAAGAATGTTGATCCGTTTGGTAAACTGGTAACGTTGTGGGGTACGGCAGACAAAAGAGGAATTTCAATTCATTATGATTATTTGGTAGTTGCATTAGGTAGTGAAACGAATTTTTTTGGAATGGCAGATGTTGAAAAAAATGCGTATACAATGAAGACGCTCAATGATGCAGTAGTATTAAGAAATAGAGCAATAGATATGCTTGAACAAGCTGAAAATGAAACAGATGTTATTCTTAGAGATAGTTTTTTGACATTTGTTGTTGTAGGAGGAGGTTTTGCAGGAATTGAAACTGCAGGAGAATTGTTGGATCTGTTATTAGATGCAAGAAAACACTATCATACAATTCACAAAGAGGATATTAGAGTAATAGTTTTAGAAGCACTTCCAATGATACTTCCTGGTTTTAATGAAAAATTAGCTAAATTTTCAAAAGAAAAGATGATAGAGAGAGGAATAGACATTAGATTAAAGACTGCAGTAACAAGTTTTGATGGAATAGAAGTAAATGTAAAATCATTAGATGAAAATTTAAAAGATTCTGTTGATAAAAATGGAATAGATTCAATTAGAACAAAAACATTGATTTGGACTGCAGGAGTTACACCAGTTAATACAATAAAAAGATCAATGCTAAAAACAGACAAAGGTAAAGTTATTGTAAATGATTTTCTTGAAGTTACAGAATTTCCTGGAGTTTTTGCAATTGGAGATTGTGCATTGTTTATGGATCCACAAACAAATAGACCGTATGCACCTACTGCACAATTAGCAGAAGCACAAGCAAAAATTGCTGCATATAACCTAAAAGCTTTAATTAAAAACTTTGAAAAGAAAAAATTCGTATATCATTCAAAGGGACAAATGGCAATTATTGGAAAAAGAACAGGTATTGCAACATTTTTAGGAATGAATATTTCAGGATTTTTAGCTTGGCTTATTTGGAGAAATGTCTACCTTTCAAAAGTTGCGTTACCAAATAAAAAATTCAGAATTTTCTTAGATTGGGTAATTGACATATTATTTGATAGAGATATCTCAAGACTAAAACTTATGAAACGTGAGACAGAAAAAGAATACAAAGTTCTTGATGAAGTTGATGATGTTTGGTAATTATTTTCGTAGTTTATGAATTATCATAGCAGGTGCTACAAAATACATTCCCACATTAAGTATAATCAAAGATATTCCATACCCTATCACTTTAGCTTCTGAATCCATATCCACATGATT
>NZ_AHJG01000168.1:0-1906 GCF_000241145.1 Candidatus Nitrosarchaeum limnium BG20
TATTTGTTTAAGACTTTGAAGTTAACTGTTGATGACAAATGCTTTGTTTTCCAGGATGGAAGACAATTTTGTACAAATGAAGATTATTCATTAAGATTCTTCATAAATGATCAAGAAGTCAAAGACATCCGAGACTATGAAACCATGGATAAGGACAGAATTCTTATCGCATACGGAGCAGAAACTCCAGAAGAAATTCAAGACTTGTTAAAGCAAGTTGATACACAACCAATTATTGAAAAATAATTTTTTATTAATTTTTAATTATGATTCATCAGATGGTTCTTTAGTTGTGAATTGTGCCATGTTATCAAAAAACATGTAATACCCACACCTAGTACATCTAAGAACAGTTAACGGGGTAGTTAGAAATTCTTTATCTTCGAATCTTCCACTTAATTTGACATTTTCTCCAGCAATCTCTGCTTTGTTACTTTGACAAACAGGACATGAAAGAGCTTTTTGTTCCAATATTTTTTGTAATAATACTTGGAATTTAAACGCTTTATGACATATTAGATTTCTAAATTGATAAAATCAATAAAGTCTAAATTATAGCAAAGAAGATTTGTCATATTATGGAGATTTCTAGTAGAAATGTAGTTGAAGGAACTGCCAGATCTCCTCATAGAGCAATGTACAAAGCTATGGGATTAACAGATAATGATTTATCAAAAGCATTTGTCGGAGTATGTCATACTGGAAACGAGGCAACTCCGTGTAACATTCATCTTCCAAGACTAGCTCTCAAAGCTAAAGAAGGAGTTAGCGATGCAGGGGCAACACCTAGAGAATTTTCAACTATCGCAGTAAGTGATGGAATTGCGATGGGTCATGAAGGAATGAAGTCATCATTAATTTCAAGAGAAGTAATTGCAGATTCCATAGAATTGATGGTCAGAGCTCATCAGTATGATGCACTAGTTGGAATTGCTGGATGCGATAAGAGTTTGCCAGGAACTATGATGGCAATGGCCAGATTGAACATACCATCAGTATTTGTTTATGGCGGAACCATAATGCCGGGAATTCTAAACGGTCAAGAATTAACTGTAGTGGATGTTTACGAGGCAGTTGGCGCATATGATGCAGGTCAATTATCTCTTGAAGCATTAAAAAATATAGAAAATACGGCATGTCCAAATGCAGGTTCATGCGGCGGAATGTTTACTGCAAATACAATGGCATCAATTTCAGAAGCTATAGGTCTTGCCTTACCAGGTAGTGCCAGTCCTCCAGCAGAAGATGACAGAAGAGAGAAAATGGTTTACGATACTGGAATTGCATGTGTCAGATTACTAGAACAAAATATCAGGCCACGTGAGATTCTCACATTTGAGGCATTTGAAAATGCAATTACAATGTTAAATGCAGTAGGCGGCTCTACAAATGGAATTTTACATTTGTTGGCATTATCAAATGAAGTTGGAATTAAATTAACATATGATGATTTTGAGAGAGTTAGAAAAAAGACACCACATTTGGCAGATATGAAACCAGGCGGAAATTATGTCATGAATTCTCTAGATAAAATTGGAGGAATTCCATTTGTATTAAAGAAATTAGCGGAGAGAAAACTTATTCACGACAATTGTTTAACAGTAACTGGAAAAACAATCAGAGAAAATCTTGCTTCAATGAACATACCTGAACCAGTACAACAAATTATAAAATCAGTTGATAATCCAATTCACTCAGTTGGAACTGCAGTAATATTGAAGGGAAGTTTGGCACCAGAGGGAGCTGTGATTAAGACAGCTGGAGTGGAGATGACAAAATTTACAGGTAAGGCCAGAGTGTATGACAGAGAAGAGTATGCATTTGACGCAGTAGCCAAAGGTGAAGTTGAAGAAGGTCATGTTGTAGTAATCAGATATGAAGGTCCAAAAGGAGGTCCTGGAATGAG
>NZ_AHJG01000167.1:0-5706 GCF_000241145.1 Candidatus Nitrosarchaeum limnium BG20
TGTGATTTGACAAATTAATTCAATTTAATCCTGGTGTTTTTTCTTAAGATGCCTTTAGGCATGAGTTATTATTTGAAATAAATTGAAAAGTACTCATTAGCTAATACTTTACTACACGAAAGCATAAAATCAATAAAATTGCAGTTTATTCTAGTGGCATTAGCTTTGGAATATATTGAAAAAAAATACATTCAAAAAAATTCTATTGAAAAAAGAGATTATCAGGTAAATCTTGCAAATCAAGCAATACAAGAAAACTGTATTGTTGTGTTGCCAACAGGTTTGGGAAAAACTGCTATTGCGTTACAAGTCATTGCTGAATATTTGTCAAGAGGGTCTGGTGGTGTTTTGTTTTTAGCTCCAACACGTGTTTTAGTGAATCAGCATTATGACTTTCTAAAGAAAAATCTTACTCTAGATGATATTTCTTTAATAACGGGAGAAGATTCAATTCAAAAACGAACAAAACTCTGGAATGGCAGTGTCATATGTGCAACTCCTGAAATTACAAAAAATGATCTTGATAGAGATATTGTTTCACCCAACCAATTTAGTTTAGTGATATATGATGAGGTTCATAGAACTGTAGGTGACTATGCTTATTCTGGAATTGCAGAAAGATTTGCATCTTCAAATTCTAGAATTTTGGGTATGACTGCAACACTCCCAAGTGAAAAAGATAAGGCAACAGAACTACTTACAAAACTAAGAATTTCAAGTGTAGCTGAAAGATCTGAAGATAGTCTAGATGTAAAACCATACACACAAGAAACAAACACTGAATGGATTAGTGTGGAACTCCCACCTGAAATGAAGGCAATTCAAACATTATTGAAACTATCATTAGATGAAAGATATGACATATTGAGAAAAAATGGAATAAAATTGGCAGAGCAACAATCTTTATCTGCATTGTTGCGAATTAGACAGTTTGTACTAACGCAAAACAGAAGATCTGCAAAACCATTATTCACTGCAATTAGAATTCATTATGCTCTAAATATTTTGGAGGCACATGGAATCACTTCTTTTTTAAAATTTTGTGATCGTGCTAAAATAAAAAAAGGTGCAGGTGTAAAAGAACTTTTTGAAGTTGACCCAAATTTCACAAGGGCAATTCATCTTGCAAAAGATGCACAATCAAAAGGAATTGAACACTCTAAAATTCTAAAATTAAAAGAAATCATAGAATCTGTCCCAGGAAAAGCACTGATATTTACTAGCTACAGAGATTCTGTAGATGTTATTTTTAACAAATTAACTGAAATGGGAATATCTGCAGCGATATTGATTGGAAAATCTGGAGATACAGGTTTGAAACAAAAAAAGCAAATTGAAACTGTGCAAAATTTTCGTGATGGTCTCTTTAGAGTCTTAGTTGCTACACGTGTGGGTGAAGAGGGTTTGGATATCTCTGAGGTAAATCAAGTGATATTCTATGATAATGTTCCAAGTTCAATTCGTTTTGTTCAGAGAAGGGGTAGAACTGGACGAAAAGATACTGGTAAATTAGTTGTACTTATTGCAAAGAATACTATTGATGAGACTTATTATTGGATTGGTAAAAGAAAGATGACTGCTGCAAAATCCATGGGTGAAAAGATGACAAAGGTATTACAAAAAAACCAAGACATTGAGTTACAAAAAACTGGCCTTGACGCATTTCTTTAAATTTGAAATAATTTAGCAATATTTTCAAGCGTTTTTTGTTTTCTTTGTATTATCCTGTTTTTTATCCCTGATTCCGAATGTTGAATGCTTGTATTGTTAGCCTCCAAAATATTTTGTAATCTAATTTCATATTGATTTGAAAAAAAAATTCTTTACCTCTTCAAAATTACCTTGAAATTCAATACTGTCTAACGCTCCTTTTGCTAGTTCTATAATTGAATCATCTAATTTGTCCAACACTTCATTAATTTTTTTGTCTGTCAGTACTGACATGAATTACATGATCTTTATTCTGAATTAATATCTAGCCGTATCGCTTGATAATATGGTATCCGAATTCTGATTTAACTGGTTCTGACATTTCACCTATTTGTAATTTGAATGCAGCCTCTTCAAATGGTTTTACCATCATTCCTTTCGTAAAATACCCTAGACTGCCGTCTTTTTTTGCACTACCTGTATCGATTGATAGTTCTTTTGCAAGTTTTCCAAACTTTTCACCTTTTTTAATCCGTTCACAAATTGCTATTGCTTCACTTTGTTTTTCTACTAAAATATGTGAACATTTAATTTTGTTTGACAACTATTCTTAAAAATTTTCTTAGTTCTTTTTATTTCTTTAGACCCCAACTTGTTTTAGTGTTGGGGATGATTTTAAAAAATGGCGCTTCGTTTTCTTTCCATGGTTCATTTCTTACCCACGCAAATTTTTTTTCAAATATTTTGTAAATATCTAAGAATTCTTTACCTTTTTCTAAAATGATTGCTTTCCCTTGAATAATCACTGCTTTATGTTTTCCCAATTCGTAGATGTCTATGGAAATAGCTACATGTGGATTAATTTTCACATTTTTAAATGTCCTAGTATGATAATCAGTTGCAATAAAAATAGCTCCTTCATGATAAATAAATGAGACTGGTTTTACATGTGGAATATCGTCATGTGATGTTGCAATTCTTGCTTCTTCTATTGAATGAAGAAATTTCTCTTCAAATTCTGTAAACATTTTCAACTGAATATCTGTTCTCTAATTTCTGGAATGTATTTGTATATTATGTCTCTGACTTTCATTTGATCCTCAGCTGTTGGCATTTCTTCTTGTGCACTCAATATTGCACCACTCATTCCTAACGCCATACCCATTATCATCCCGTAGACAAATTCTTGTGGATTTCCAACTTTAAGGGATTCTTGATTTTGTTTTATATCTTCTAGATAAGCTGGAATTGTTGAAACAGCTCCATTAATTGTCTGCGTGATTAATTCTTCGATCTGTTCATCGTTCATAATTTGAAACTAGAATTAATGTTAATAAATTTACACCTAAGATATTTAATCTGGCATACGATGATTAGTGTATGTTTTCGTATTTTACCACAAATGAAGCAAATCAATCTTTACCTGACGTAATAAAAAAATTTGAGTTTGCTTTGGCAAAAAAGAATGAAGTATCAAAAATTGAGCAAGAACTTCAGATGAGTCTCTCTACTACAAATTCCTTTGAGACGTATGTTGTACTTAAACAGAAACTAAATTCTGCAATTACTAGATTTTATGAGGCAGTAGAATTACTTGAAAATACTGGGGTTGTGGTTAAAAGTATCGAGCAGGGATTGCTTGATTTTCCATCTAAACGATTTGATGATGAAGTTTGGCTGTGTTGGAAATATGGTGAAACTGAAATTAAGTTTTGGCATGAAAAGGATTCAGGTTTTATGGGACGAAAACCAATAGAAGTAAGTGACGAATCTCTGGTTTAGATGTAATTTTTAATATGTTCCAAATTTTTGTTATTTTTATCTAACACATTAATCCAACTTTTAATTAAGATTTAATTTTATTTTTTTTCTATATAATTTTTTACGTCTAGTGTTGTTAGTGGTTGAGCAGTATCCCATAACAAACTACATAATCTATGTATGTTGCTGACCATTTCTGATGAGTTTGTACACAAAGAAAAATCTGATTCTGAATTTGATGATGATTGTTTAGAACCTGATAAATCGGACATTATCATTTGTCTGTCTTTTTGTACTATCATTCTTCCTTTAGATGGTAGTTTGCAAATCTTTGTTTCTGATGCATTGAATCTTTTTACAAATGAAATCAATTTTGGATCATCTACTTCAACCAGTAATCTGACTTTACCTCCTTTTTTTTCAGAAATTGTTATTTTTTCAGGAATTATACTGTGATACATTCTAGATATGTCTTCAAGTGTAGTTGAAATGTATACAATGTCCGTAGAATTCTCGATTAATTGAGCAATATCGGCATAGATGTTGCCTCTACCTTGAACTACTCTAAATGTTGGTGTGTTTCTACCATGCTTTGTAGAAATTTCACTGTTGATTTTCTCAATTATTGCTTCTCCATCTTTTTTAATTTTATTTACCTCGTCCTCTTTTTTTCTTAACGCAATTTTTAGTGCCTCTTGTGGTTCTACTGCCATACACAATTTTGGACTGGACAGTGTTATTGAAATAATATTTCTACTTACTAGCTTGTCTACTGTTCTATACATCCTTGCTCTATCAATATCCAATTCTTTTGCAAGCGCACTGGCCGTGACTGGGCCAACTCTTAACAGATTCAGGTATACTTTAGCTTCTATTTCATCAAGATTGAGTATCTCTTCTAATTCTAATGCTATTCCTCGCATCTGATCTTGATATGACATCAACGTGTTTTTTCCTCCAAACTTCTCCGACACAAAAAATTTCTTTTATTACATTTATCACTTACGCATAATTTACTAGTCTGTATTATCATCTCATGTTCATACGTAGAGTTTTATCTGAATAATCTTACAATTAATACAAAAATTGTTAATACTAATCATGACACATTAAATGCAATTACTGCCATTATGATCATTACAACTACGTGTTTTGTTCCTGCAACGTATGACCCAGATCCAATTTTTCCAGCTGCTACCCCTCCAAACACAGCTTCTATAATTGCCATGTTAAACAATGCTGATTCTAGTTTAGATACATCTAGATCTGCAAGTGAACCAAATCCATCTTTCCCATTTCCAGCTGCCAATAACCCATCCTGTACTTTTTCAATCTCTGAAAAGAAGCTTGTTGTAAGTAATACTGATACCGCTAAAAACACCGCAAATGAAATGTAAATTGTGTATGTGTATGGTTGTAAAGCTGATTTTCTGCTTTTTTCGATATTTTGCATTTCTGAAACATGCTTTTGAATCATTTCTAGATTTTCACTTACATCTCCTCCTATTTTCATGGCCATTTCTAATAACACTGTAACACGTCGTGAAACTCGAGTACCTGTCCTTTTTGCAAAATTTTCAAATGCGTCTTCAATTGGTGTGCCCCAACTGATGTTTGCTTTTAGATTCTTCAATTCAGGAGTCAATGCTCCGAGATTCCTTTCTGCAGCTTGTTCTATTGCTTTAATGAGATTTGAGCCACTTTGGACTGAGCTGAGTAATGCCAATAAAAATACTGGCATGTTTCTGTCTATGCTGTCTCTTCTTTGTACTTCTCTTAACTGATGAATTGTTAATGGAATTATTCCTACCATGATTCCAAAAATTATTCCAACATCTCTAATCATCGATGATTCTAAAAGTTTTGAAAATTCTAAACTAATCAAAATTACACTGACTGATGCAATAATTGAAAACATGATTGTTTTTGTTATCTCTTTTTTCAATATTGATTTTTTTTGGCATTATTTCGCTTGTTGAAATTTCTTTTGTTTGTCTGCTAATTTTTTGCATTTTATTACCTCTTTGGAACCATCGTATCCATCATTACTAACATCAGTACACCACTTAGTGGAATTACTGCAAATGTGAGAATATTCATTAATGTCAACAAATCAAATCCTCCCAAGCTTGGACTCATTATTCCCATAATGGATAGCATGATTACTGCAAGCAATGGAAACACAATCAAAAGAATTGTATAAATTTCTGCAACAGATCCTAATGACTCTGTAGTTTTTTGTAACAGCATCTTTTTTTCTTCAAGCTGAACTTTGGCTGTGGCGTTAAAGTATTC
>NZ_AHJG01000166.1:0-4781 GCF_000241145.1 Candidatus Nitrosarchaeum limnium BG20
TAGTGTTTCTGAAAGATTTCGAGTTTTACCTGTATTTGTTGATACTATATCAGATGCTGTTAATGTCTCAGATAATGTTCTTTTAAACACTGTTTTTGTGGAAATTTTATCAGATAGAGATAATGTTTCTGTGACAATTCTCTTTTTTGGTAAAAATTCTATTACCTGATATCCTACAGAAAATGAATCTGTTCCATCTCCTCTAGTTACTCTAACTGTATCTGCATCATCAAGTGTTAATGTTGCTTGTAATCGATCTATTGCACCACCTGTTGTTGAAGAGCTACTACCTGAACCACATCCAAATGGTGTACATACAGTACCAATAACAAATGATCTGGCTAGATTTACAGAATCTCCCAAAGTCAAATCAAATGTATTATTTGCAGTACCAGAAGACTGGGTATGCACTCCATGTCTAATGTTTGCATAATCTACTGGAAGTTGTACTAGGGTCCAGTTGATTGTAATTACTGTAGCTTCAGATGTGTTTCTTGTAAATACAAGATTACCAGAGCTATCAATTGTTGCTCTTATGTATGATGTATTTGGAACAAAAGGAGAAGTAGCCGACTCTTTTACAAAAGATACAAACAAGAGACTTCTTGATCTGTCAGCTGCAGTTCCAGTAAAGTCAGTACCTGCAGTAAGTGTTTTTGATGTAGTACTAGATGCAATTGTAGTTGTTCCTCTTTGGACTTTGACGTTTAGATTATTCCAGTCAAGTACACCAAGTATATTGTTTTGAGGACCAGTTGTGGGAGCTGTAATTACTTTCCATTCCCAATTAGTTGTACTAGTTAGTCTAACTCTGTCAAGCTCATATGTTCCAATTCCATTATCATTTTGATTATGAACATGTCCCTGATACCATTCCATTGTTTCAGCAATATCTACAGGTATACTAAGCGGAGTAGAAACTGTAGTGCTTCCTCCTGCACTTTGTGTGAAAGTAGATGTTTGGCCTTTAACAGTAGAGGCGCTACCAAATTCAATAATATTACATACGTAATCTACAGAATCAACAGATGCAGTTGATGCATAGATTCTGAGATTAGAAGCGCTGGTAATTTCCCATGCTCTAAATGTTTTACTGTGTCTGTCCTGTGAAACGTGACTAAATGTACACATTGCAAATGCTTTGGTTGCATCCTCAAGACTAGGAGTGATAGGCACATCTGTTGATGTCGTAGAAGAGCTTGTACCTGTCAATACTCTAACTTTTGGTCGCGTGTCAGGATCGTCACCTGGTTTTGTCTTGGCAGCATCTATCACATCAGATAATACAAGTGTCTCTGAAAGTGTTCGTGAAGTGTATTTTTTAGTACTAATAGAATCAGAGATGGATAAAGTCTCACTTAATGTAATTATAGATAGTGGTTTTTTTGTTGTGACAACATCAGAGATAGACATTGTCTCTGTAAGAGTTGTAGATTTTGCTCCAAAAATGGAATCTGAAGCACTTAGTGTCTCTGAAAGTGTTCTTGAAGCGGTTTTTTTAGTACTAATAGAATCAGAAATTTTCATTATTTCTTTGTTGAGTGGTTTTTTCAGTACAGTTGTTCCATGCAGTTGATTTGGATCTGTATTAAAGAAATCTGCATACAATAGTTCTTCGGTATTGCTGTTAATGCTTAGTCCTCTAAAGTTGCTTGTAGAATTTGTTAGTTGCTTTTCATTTTCCCAGCTTATAGATGAAATGGGTGAAGATTTGTAGTAAACATTAGTTGAAGTAGCTACAGTACCATAATTGTAGATTACATACAGTTTTCTTGCATCTTCATCAATACCTAATGATGTATCTACAAAGGCTCTACCAGTAGTAGTACCAATTACATCAGGTAAACTGGTATTCCAAGATGCACCATTATAGCTATACAGTTTAACTTTACTAGTAGTAACAGCGGCAACATTTGGAACTGCGGTGACATAAACATCACCTGTTACTTTATCAACTGTTCCTGAAACTGCATGATCATAAGCGGTATTATCAGCAACTCCCGTATCAATAGTAGTCCAAGTAGAATCCCAAGTATCAGATAAGCTGTTGTATACTTTAGAACGTAATACATCTGCACTTACATCTAGTGAGACTAGCAAAATATTGTTACTAGGCAAAGGTAACAATACGACAGAATCACTACCGTCATCGCTTCCCCATATGGATAATTTAACGCCGGCATTAACCCAAGTGGTACCACCATCAATACTTGCTCTGACACGTGCCATATTGGTAGAGGGATTTGCATTATCAACTGTTCCAACATAAAGCGTACCATTAGTACTAACAGTAATTGAAACATTACCTGAATCATCTAAAGTACCAAACGCATTTCCTGAACCATCTCCAATGTTAGTTAATGGTGTAATAATGGTGCTAGTTGTAGGATCAAATTTTATGTAATACATTGAGTCGCTTCCACCATCATATGCTGCAATGTGGATAAGTTTGGAAGTTCTACCAGGTGTATCAGATTCATACCATGCTGCCAATCCTAAAAAGAGGAGAGATGAAGATTCCAATTCGCCTCCATAATTCCAGCTAAGTCCACCATTAGTGGAATATCTGTAGGCAATATCTTGTTCCAAATCAATAAAAAATGTGTAAATGTGAGTTCCGTTAACTGCTACAGTTCTCTTGGCAGCATCTTGCCATCTGTCATCATTGGTAGTTACACTTGTATCAATTATAAAATGAGGGTCAACTGCGACAAACCAGTTTCTAGCTTCAGTAAAGGTTGGAATTCCTGACTGATCAATTTGCATTTTACCTAAAGTGTATAATTCAGGTGTCACAAGTGGGACAGAGTAAGAGTATCCAAATGTATCAACAAATCCATCTTGTGGTGTTTTTTTCCATGTCAGTACTTTTTGGTTTCCGATTGTTTCTATTACAGCATCAGTATTAAATACATTAAATGAAGATGGGACATATTCGTGAACTGTAAGCTCATTGTTACCTACAAATGATGTAATATCAATATCTACATCAAACTCATTTGGATCAGTAAATGGATCAATTTTACTATCAGTGTATCTTATGATATCATAATCATAATGATCAAGAACTGTGAAATATGTTGCAAAGTTTACAATTCCGTTTCCTGTCTCAGCTTGAATGTTAATTGTATAATTTCCTGCAATTGTTGTAGGATAATTTGCAAGATACAAACCACAAGAGCTTTGAATAACATTATCAGATGATAAAACAGTTAATGAAAAGTTTGGATCTGTAATTTGCATTGTAATGTTTGCAGGACAAACAGGAGCTCCTGTGCCATTTAGAACAACAATATCAAGTGCAGCAAGTTCTCCTGGTTTGTAAATACTCTTCATTGTATTGACGGTTACAAGACCCCATGCAAACTCACTTTCATTGGTAAATTGTTTTCCGTTAATAGTTAGAATTGTTTTGATTTTGTAAATTCCTGGTTTTGCATTTGTAGGATCAATCTTTATGTCAAATTTACCTTCTCTCTGTTTTTCAAATGTTACATTTAGATTTACTTTATTGTTGTGTGCATCATAGACTTCAGCTGTAATAGTTTCTTTATCTTTCCAGTTATTTTTTTGAATTTTATTCTCGTTTGTTATTTTTTCAAGTTTTGTAATTACAGAATTTAATTTTTCAATTTGCTTTTGTTTTTTGATATCTTTGACTCATCTTTTAGTTGTTCAATTAAGAGTTTTATTTTGTCTTTGATTGTATGTAAATCATCTTTTGATAGTTTCTCTCTTTGTTTGATTTGAGATATTTGATCTCGAAGTTCTTTGATTTTTTACCTTAATAGAGCTGCCATCGTCTTTAGCTCCATCGGCCTCTGGAATTGACAATAAAAATAGTCCCAAAAAGTCAGTTGGTGATGTTTGATCTAGTGATGTATTAGTGTCAGAATTGGCTAATTCTATGACTTTATCCAAGTCCTCAAATTCCTTGGCAAGGGCTTCTGATTCATTATAGAATTCGAGTAAGATTTGAGCATCTTCGGTAATAGAGTAAACCTCCTTTGTAGGTATCAAAATAGGTGTTGCATTTGGTACCACTAGACTTGTTAAGGTGGTGTTTTGTGCCTGGGAATAAGAGAATGTGAGTGTATCTGAGAGAGATAGTTGTTCCTGTAGAGAGTTTAGTGAGGATAAAATTGGTGGGTTTACAGTATTTTGTGCCTGGGAATAAGAGAATGTGAGTGTATCTGAGAGAGATAGTTGTTCCTGTAGAGATTGTGTGTTGTTTTGTACGTATAGACCAGCCTCACGCTCAATTTCTTTTAAAATTTCATCTATACTTTTTGTCTGGGTTAAACCATGCGTGGAAATACCTTGGGAGTATAATTGCTCTATTTGTAAGATTGAGAGAGGGGTATCAAATAAAAGAACATCATCTACCAGACCTGAGAATAAGTTGTTTGTTTGTGTAAAACTTCCTTTTGTTGAGATGTAGGCACCAACTACAATATCATTTTCTGATGAAATATGCTCAACATCAACTGATTCTAGTTTTCCAATCAAGGATAATGAAGGAATTTTTTCTAGTTGTTTTGTGCCTTCAAGGGATCCATTAACATAGATGCTGATTGTTTTGTTGCTAAATGATGCTGTAAGATGCGTCCATTCCTGTGGAATTTCTGATTTAGAGTCAACTTGAACCCATTTTATTCCATCAAAAATAGAGAATTTTGCTGTATGACTAGACGCATAGTTATTTACAGTTAACGAGAAGGATTTCTCTTTGCTAATAACTGTAAATTCCTTTGAACCGTGAGAATAGTCTGGTTTTACCC
>NZ_AHJG01000165.1:0-1376 GCF_000241145.1 Candidatus Nitrosarchaeum limnium BG20
CATCTCTTATTACATTTGCAATAGTTCTCTGGAAAATAATTCCGACCTACTTCCTTTTTTTTAGATAATACTGGAAGTTTTCTAATTTTACTATCTCTCATTTTGTGGAGTGCTTCTTGTAACGTTGTTTTTTCATTTATTGTGATTAAAGGGGCTGACATTATGTCTTTTAGAGTTGCAGTTTCTACACGTGTAGTGATCTCACTCATTTTATTTATGATGTCTTCATCTGTGACTATTCCTATTGGTAAATTATTCTCATCTATGACAATGATGTCATCTCTATCAGAATCTTGAAGCATCTTGGCTGCTCCTCTGATCAATGTATTTTGATTTAGTAGGAGGAAGTCTTTGCTCATGTATGCACCAATATGTTTTGATAGAACATATGATACTGAACGTTCGGAGTCTGATGACATCAAGCTTCAATTAGTTATTGACGTTAAATAATTTGGTTTTATGATTATTAGATCGATATAAAAAATAAACATAAATTTACATTATTTAGTTTAGTATCTTTATAAGCATTAAAGAGGAACTTGTAGTTAGAATGAAGATTGATCAAGCTCAAGAACCTGATTATGAATCGTAAAAATTGATTATGTCGGATTTGTGGATCCTTACGCAGTTGAAGGCATGCTGGTACTAAAAGGCGATGATGGAAAAGAATTTCACATGCGTGCATTTTCGGGGGAGGTAGCTAGACATATCTCTAGCTTTGTTGACAGTGAAAGTGATTCAGTCCCATCTATCTACAAAATGATGGAAGAAATATGTGAAGAAAATGAATTGATCTTAGTAAAGGTCAAAATTTATGAAAGTGGTGAGGTGCTGCGTGCAAACTTGTATTTTACTGGGAAAAAGGACATCGTTCTAAGAAATTATCGTGCATCTGATGCTATGGCTCTTGGTGCATTGTATAACATTCCAATTTTAGTTCGAAAAAATCTACTGAAAGAACACATGGAAGCATAATTTTTGCTTTAGAATGGTTTTTTTACAATGTGATCTTCTGTGAGTTATGACCCAGGAAGAACATTTGATGGATAATCTGCTTAACGTTGATTTAGAGATAATTGATTGTGTTAGAACACTTCATCAAAATAACTGGGATTCTGGTAATTTAAAACAACAAATCGCCGATTTATTAAAAATACGTGATGATCTAGTTGATAAATTAATGTCATTCAAAGAACATGATGCAAACTGTGGTTGCGGTCATGAGCACAATTAAGTCAAATTCTTTAAAATTTTTAATTTATTTTTCTGCCAAGTAAACATCAAAAAAATTTTTAGGAAACATGTTTTTGATCTTTATTACCTCTGATTCATATTTTTTAATTTTTTCCTGAACTTTTTCAAATTCCTCTTTATCT
>NZ_AHJG01000164.1:0-4536 GCF_000241145.1 Candidatus Nitrosarchaeum limnium BG20
AAAAATTTACCCTAATTAACTGTTCGATGAAACAATAAATAAAATCAAAAATTCAACATCTACTATGAGCTGTATTTTTTGTGATATCTTATCTGGCGTTAGAGACAGCCATATGATCTATGAGGATGCTTCACATGTAGCATTTTTAGACAAATATCCTATTGACGTGGGACATAGTCTTGTTGTTCCAAAAAATCATCATGAAAGAATTACTGATATGAATCACGAATCAGTTGGTAACATGTTTTCAATTGTTCCAAAAATAGCAAATGCCGTTTTAACTGCAACTGGTGCCGATGCATTTAGTCTTGCACAAAATAATGGACGAGCTGCAAAGCAGATTATCCCACATGTCCATATCCATATCATTCCAAGGTATAATCATAAAGGAACAATTTGGACAAAAAGAAGTATATCGACAAGTGACGAGCTTTCAGTTTTAGCAGAAAAAATTAAGACACTACTTGTTTAGTGTGACCTGGATTATATCTAAGAATTGCCCCAACTTTACCCAAGCTTGATAGCATAACTCCATGTTCTGCACTTCCTGATACCACTTCTAATCTGGTCCCAACTTTTGCTGCAAGTAATTCTAAATAATCCACGATGTCTTGTTCGTTTGCTTCTACCTCCATTGAATTACATCCAGGACATGGATTGCTTGTGTACTGAGTTTTTTTTGGAATGACCTCTCTTCTTTCTACAATTTCTTCTTGAAGATGTTCACATCTGCGGCATTTTCCTTCTACTCTGTTTAAATTTGTGTCATCTGTGATTATCAAAACTTTAACTACATTATTTTTAAGAAGTTCAATCACATCTTGTAATCCGTATACTCCTAAACCTGAATGGGAGTTTATCTCTCTGAACAGATCTTCAATTAACTTTTTTTCCTCGACCATTCTAAAATCTGAAAGAAGCTCGCCTGATTTTGCAAATGCTTCTCTAATGCCCTCTGCTCCTGAATATGATGCATCTATTGTATTTATGATCATATTTTGCAATCTATATTCTAAATAATTACCATTAATGAAATCCTCTTTTGTTGGACCAGGTCCTGAAATAATTAATCCTTTTGACTGGGTAGATATCAATAAAATATTCTTTGGTAGTGTCTGCAACTCTGTTGTAAAAATATGAAAGCTCCATCTCTCTAAGTTTCTGAAATCTTTTTGCAGATTGTCCTCCCTGTCTATGTTTTCCTGCAACACCCAGAGCCTGTCTGTGATAGTACTTCTATTTTATCGCCGTGAAGTAGTCCCCAACCTGCATCTTTTGCATCAATAGCTAAAAACCCGATTAGATTGTCATCTTTTAGCATGTCTTTTAGAATATCTACATGAAAGTGATCATCGCATCTGTACAGATACTGTTTCAAATCCTTTGGAGGATCAATTTCCCATACCTTTACCACTTCGCTTCCTAGAGGCCCTCCTCCTTCAGGTGGCAATGCCCCACAAAACATTACCAGCCCCCTTTCAGGTGTTTTTTTTAATAGTTTTAGTCTTTGAACAACTTTTCCTAGCGAGTCGACTACATGTGATCTTGTAAGATCAGATTTTATGTTATCCGCAGTTCCTTGCTCTTGTTGTAATGTACTGATAATTTCGTGTAATTGTTTTCCTTTTGGAATGTATACACTGATTAATTCAGTACCTCGGCCTGATTTTTGAGATAACTCTTCAAGCATTTTTCTAATTTTATAAAGTTTAACAGAATCTACTTTCTCTATGTTGATCTTATCCATTTGTATTTTCCTTCAGTTATGCGAATATTAAGTTTGATTGATTCAAGATCTTTTCTCTATTAAATTAAAACTCGTCAATAGTTTTTAAAAATACTTCTAGTGGTTGATTCCCAGTGATTTTGATTATTTTCTCATTATTAAAAACAAAAAATGATGGTGTCGCATCTACGCCGATTTTTTTACCAAAATCATAAAGTTGATTTACTTTTTCTAAATATTTCTGACTATCAAGGCACTCATTGAATTTATCTAAATTTAGATTTACTGTAGAGGCAAATTTATCTAATGAATCCCGAGTTATCCATCCAGTTCTTTCACCTGCCCAATTCTTGTATATTTCATCGTGATATTGCCAATATTTTTCTTGATCTTGAGCACAATATGCTCCCTGAGCTGCTAAAATTGAATCAGACCCATTCAGTGGAAAATCTTTGAAAACAAGTTTTACTTTTCCCGTGTCAATAAAATCGTGTTTTATTGTATTTAGGGTTCCTTGATGAAATTTATAACAAAACGTACATTGGTAATCCCCAAACTCTAAAATTGTAATTGATGCAGAGGGATTGCCCAAAATTGGTGAGCCATTTTGTATCAAATTTGATTCTGTTAATGTATATGAATTATCATTCGAACTAGGGAAAAATGCTAAAAATAAACCTGTTAGTAGTCCTACTCCTATAGGAATTGCTAACAAGTAGATGTTTTTCATATTTTTTTTTGAGTTAGTTTCTACTAAATAGTTTCCTTGGACTAATTAGATGCCAAAGTCCACAATGCCGAGTTTTTTGCCGAAATTTCTGCTACAAATGGATCATCTGATGATGAAATTATGATTACATCTCCTTCATCAGGAGATAATTTTTCTAAAATGTAATCTCTGGTTTTACTATCCCCGATAAAACACTCTTTATCCTCACCTGGAAATATTAATTTCTTATTTTTACACACTACTGTTATGCATCCTTCAGAGCCATACAAAATTGCATAATCTCTTTGTTCTAAACCTGTTTTGATCATTTTGGAGTAGTTTTTAATCAATATGGCATGATTAAATTTGCATTGTAGAATTACACCCTTTTTTATCGTACATTCTTTTGGAATTATCTTTTGTAGTTGTTCTGTTAATTTGTGCCCTTTTTCAGTAAGAAAAGTTCCCGATTTTGTTGAATCTACAATTCCTGTTTCTTTAAGATGTAAAATTAATGTCTTAACTGAACCTTGTCCAAGATGAATTTCTTTACCAAATGTTGCTCTACTGACAAATCTTTCATTAGATAACATTTGTAACGCCTTGAAAACATGTGGAATGCTAAATGTGAGAATTCTTGATCCTTTGATTGATACAACATTTTGTAAGTATTGAATGATTTTGCGCATGATTCTATATAAATTGGATAAATCATCCAAGAATTTAAATACATTAATTCGAGAGAAATTTTATGTCTCAATCAAGACAAATCAACGTATCTAAAAACGGTGTTCCTGTTATTGCAATAGTAGCATTGGCTATAATTTTTGCAGCCGGATTATTTGTTGTTGGATTTGACCAGGGACATATCTTTAGTCTGGTTTATGGAGATCAAGCATATCAAGATCTTTACATCCATGAGCTAACTCACGATATGAGACACGCTGCTGGTTTTCCTTGTCATTAGGGGTTTAAACTGATGAAAACATTTCTTTTTGTTATTATTGTTATTGTATCTGGTGCAACTGCTGGAGTTATTCATGGTGGTCTAAATCTTATTTTTGTAGAACCTTCACTTGATCAAGCCATAGGAATTGAAAATCAGCACCTGTTTGAATCAGGTGAAGAAAAAGAAACACCTGAATTTTATGCTCAGTTTGATTCTTATCGATATTGGCAAAAGGGGGGACAAATTTTAGCTGGAGTAATTCTAGGAATATCTATTGGTTCGTTGTTTGGAATTATTTTTGCATTTTCTAGAAACACTCTTCCTGGAAAATCATATCTTCAAAAATCACTTGTTTTAGCCGGAATTATGTGGTTAACAATTTATTTTATCCCATTTTTAAAATACCCTGCAAATCCCCCAACCGTAGGTGACCCAGAAACAGTTGTTTTACGTGGTATTTTGTATTTGACATTTATTGCAATTTCCGGATTTGGGGCACTTGGATTTTACAAAATATATCAAAAACTAAAGACAAAAAAATTAATTGCGATGGTAGGTTATGTTGCATTTATTGGAATTGTATTTGTTACCATGCCTCAAAACCCAGATTTGATTACTGCCCCAATGAGTTTAGTTGACAGTTTTAGAATGGTATCTGCGTTCACTGTTTCGCTTTTTTGGATTTCATTAGGGTTAATTTTAGGCTCGTTATGGAGTCACTATAGGCCTGACAAAGAAATATCGTCTTTTAATTAATTATTCTAAATCTCTGGAATGAGAATGATTCGATTTAATTTAAATAACTCATAATATTTTTAATTCCATTGACACGTCGTCTGACATTACCACAATTAAAAAAATATGATGTGACTCAAAAAGTCATTGAGGCATTGGCAGATTCTGAATCTAGGGCGATACTGTTTACTATTATAAAAAAAAGTAAAACCGCTTCAGAATTGTCTGAAAAGCTAAAAATTCCACTTAGTTCTGTCTATAAAAAATTAAGTGATCTTGAAGAGCTTACTCTAATTGAAGTAGAAAAATGGATGATCTCAGATAAAGGAAGAAAATTCAAAATGTACAAGAGTAGAATTAGCAAAGCTGACATTTCAATCAAAAAACCTGATCCTGTTCTTAATTTGATGCCAAACC
>NZ_AHJG01000163.1:0-3631 GCF_000241145.1 Candidatus Nitrosarchaeum limnium BG20
GATAATTTTTTACTCTCAAGTTCTAGTGCTTTCTTGGCTTGCTCAATTTCTAAAAGTCCTGTCTTTCTTTCGATTTCCATCAATCCTGCCTTTCTTTCAAATTCAACTGCCGCCAAATTCTTTTCCAACTCTTTCTCAGCTATCTTCTTTCTCTCAATTTCTTTAATTTCAAATTCATTTAATTCATTATTTTGAGAATCATCTCGCCCATCTAAATTTGTCAAGTCAGGGTTTTTAGTTAATCCTAATGTCGCTAGTAATTTTGATTTAATTGATATAGACTCATTAGTATTTTTTTGTGGTATTTTTTTACGAGATCCGTTCTTTATTTTTTTGTATATGATTAAACCAATAATCGCTGCACTGGACATTATGCTTATGTTCATAAATGCTATAGAATAATCCACATTCCATTTTGCCGTGACTGTCTTGGGACCGTTCATCAAAATGCTACCTGATGTGGTAGTTGCATCTGAACTTCCTTCCCATCCTAGAAATGTTCTTTGTTGCCAAAGTCCTGCTGGATCACGAGGTGTGGTGATTCCAAAAGAAGCTAGTACTCCCTCATTATACCAACTTGAACCCTGAGTGGTACCATATTCCGAATCTACAACAAGTTGATACTGTTTTTTCCATATTCCTGTTACTGATTTTGGTTTATCCATGAATACTTGGATGCTTGTACCATCTGATGTTGCATCTCCCCCCCATCCTTCAAAAACTACTCGTGTATTTGCAATTCCTGTATCTTGAATTTCTGAATCAATGGAAGCATTTGCAAAGGTACCTTCATCATAAAATCCACTTCCTGATATGTTTCCATATTTACTGATCACATTCAAATAGAATTGATTTTTCCAATCAATTGAAATTTTATGAGGGCTATCCATTAAGATATTTGTCGTAGTTGCCTGTGGATCTGTAATTATTGCTGAATTCTGTCCTACGTTTATCCACTCATTTAGTGTACGTCTTGTTTGTTCATCTGCTTTGACTTCAAAATTTTTCATCTCTAATGCAGCATTAGATCCTTCATTATGCCAGCTAGTTTTGATTACTTTCATATTTTGAGCTGAATCTAATATTTCTAATCTGTATTGTTTTGACCATAATGCGGTAATTGTTTTTGATTCTTTCATTTTAATTGAATTTGACATTAAATTTGGAGTGTTCCCATCACTCCATCCTGAAAATGCATATCTTACACCGTCTTGAAATTTATCGTAAACATATTGTTCTGATACACTAAAGTTAGCAGTGTCTCCTTCTAGATAACTTCCACTACCAATTGTTTCTCCATACTGAGATATTATTGTTAGATCAAATGCATTTCCATCAATAACATCTTGTGTTGTTACAGTACTGCTACTTGTTTGAGCTGGATTTAGAGAATAAATTGCAACTGCAGTATGATCAGTTTCCATCAAAATTGTTGCTGGATTTCCAGCAATCCAATGATCATCCACTTTCCATCCTACAAACTTGTATGCCCCCCATTCTTCTTGTGCAGTTTCAGTTTTAATCCATGTGTTGTCTGCATACATACCTGATCCACCAATTGGTAATCCTGGAGGTGATGATTTTATTTTTAATTCGTAAATATTTGTATGAATTGAATTATTGATTTCAGCTGCAAAAATATTATCAAATGAAACAAAAAATAACAAGCTAATCGCTAAACATAACACAGCATTTTTGATACTTATTTTCATTTAATTCCAAATAAATTAGCTACAAAGCAAGTAATGCATAGTGGTTTGATCAAGATGATCCAACAAGATTTGGTCTATTTTGTTCTGGACAAATATCTGTGTGTTTATTTCAAACACCTTTTACTGTAAATACTGATATTTTCTTATATGATGACCTCTCTTTGAAATTTTGTTATTTGATAATTCTCTTAATTACTTGAAAATTCTAGATATTGGCTTTTCAGGAGATTTATATCAAAAAGATTATGCAATAAGACCTGAGTCAATATTTATTTACATTATTTTGTATTAACCAAATTCTTGATTTTAAGTGAAAATCATGGAATTTCTATTGTCAATACTTGAAGTATTGATTCAATCAATACAAAATGGTCCTTCTGCATCTATTGATATTCCTGGTTTCTTTACAGATTTTAGTACACGTGTAGGCCTTGCTAATTTGGGCTTTGATTTTACTCCATTACAAAATATGTTTAGTGTATTTTCTTCACCTTTGTCTGACTCTATAGTTTCTGCACCTTTACTGCTTCTTGCAGCAGGTGCTGTCATCTTCTTTGGAGTTGTTGGAGAAGCCTTTTTTAAAAAAACGGGTATTCCAGACGTTGCATTTTTAATGATATTGGGAATAATTATTGGTCCAATATTGGGATTAATCCAACCTGAAGTTGTACTTCAAGTTGTTCCTTACTTTGCAGCACTGGCTTTGATTATTATCATGTATGATGGAGGATTGAATTTAGATCTAAAGAGTGTGGCAAGCACTGCTCACTTTGCAATAATTTTATCTATTGTGGGATTTGCAGCTTCGATTGGCATCGTTGCAGCATTTGCTCATTACGGTCTTGGTTGGGAATGGATAGAAGGTGTTTTACTTGGCTCTATTGTTGGTGGAAGTAGCTCTGCAATCGTATTTGGTCTTGTAAGAAATCTTAAAATTTCTGATAGTGCAAAATCATTACTAAGTTTTGAGTCTGCTCTAACGGATATTCTTGCTACTGTAATTGCTTTTGTTTTGTTTGGAGCTGTTCTGTCAGGTACTTTGAATGTTGATTTTATGGGTACTACTATTGAAAATGCTGTAATTGTTGGACTGGTTCTTGGTTTAGGAGTAGGTATACCATGGATGTATGTGACTACAAAACTTGCATCTAGTAAGCACAGCTATATGCTCACTTTAGCAATTTTGTTTATTCTTTATTTCATGGCAAATTCCTTGGGCGAATCAGGAGCATTAACTGCTCTAGTGTTTGGCTTGATGCTGGGAAACAAACGTCGTTTAGCAAAATACTTGAGATTTCCATTACCAAAAATTGATACAGATGATCCAACTCATAATCAAATAACTTTTCTAGTTAGGACTTTTTTCTTTGTCTTTGTTGGCTTGCTTGCAAGTTTTGGAAACATAGAGTATATTGTATTTGGGGTTGTAGCAGCAATTGCAATTTATGTTGCAAGAACCATTATTGTAAAAATGACCTTGACTCAGAGATTTTCACAACTAGACAAAAAAGTTACCACTATAATGATTCCTAGGGGGTTAGCGGCTGCAGTACTTGCTACATTTCCAATAACTATGGGATTGCCAAATGCTGATGCATATTCACAAATCGTATTTTCAATAATCATGGCATCTGTAATTATTACAACGTTGGGATTGGGAAAAGCAAAGAAAATTCTTCCACCAGAGCCTACAAACGGCGGATTTGTCTTAAAGGATACACTTGGGCAATAAAACTCTAATAATGTGATTATCGTAAAAAATCATTGGATTATGAAAAATTTTGCTCACAGATTTTAGATACTAATCCAAAAATTCGATTTGCTACTGTTTATGATCAATGGGCTGTCCGCGTTGGTGGTGGATTGCGTAAGGGCTTGACTAGTTTACTTTCAGAGCATAAAGAAAATGAACTCGTTAC
>NZ_AHJG01000162.1:0-717 GCF_000241145.1 Candidatus Nitrosarchaeum limnium BG20
TAATGCTACAATCATTGAGATTAATCCAGAAAATACAATGATGTCTTCTTACATGGATTTTTCTATTAAAAGTACAAGTGTAAATGCATTACCAGAATTGATTTCAATTTTTAGAGATTAAGTCTTAATTTAAGATCATAAATTAAATCAATAAAGTAATTTTGATATTAATGTAGACTAATTTTCAAAAATTAACCAATCGATGATTCCATCTATATTAGAAGAGGTTAAAGTTACTTTGATTGGGCCTAATGGAGATTCTTCTGCTTCTTCACATAATGCTGCAGTTCCAACAAAGGCTGCTTGCTTGTTAAGATAAAACCATGTAGAATCGTTTTCCAAATTTTTTTCAAGCTGTCGTCTATAGATATTCTGTGAACGATTAGAATGAATAACATCATATATTTTTTCTAGTAAATGTAAATCTCTAGAGTTAGACATCACTGAAAAATCATCTGACTTGATTTTTGCATTTTGAAATATATTCAAAATTGCTGTTTCAACTTTTTTTAAATCTTCAGATGGGTTAACATTTGAAATAATTTCTATTTTACAACTAATATTAGGAATTCTCATTCTATCCAACTTTCAATAATTTTAAACGCATATTCAATTAATTCATCTTTTGTTAAATTATTGTTAGAAATTGTTTCATCAGATAATGCAATAGAATTAGTAATACCAACTCCTATTTCTCTATTGTCTCTTTCTTCAAAA
>NZ_AHJG01000161.1:0-4956 GCF_000241145.1 Candidatus Nitrosarchaeum limnium BG20
GAAGAGATCATTTGAATCAATTGGATCATGGCACGTAAAAGGATTATTTCTAGGCATGATGCACTTTCAGGACAAATACAATGAAGACCTGGAAAGACTACAAAGATGTGATATTCACTACTTAACCCCAGATCTTAGAATAGTCCCATTCTGTGCATTTAATGTAATTCCAGAATGGTATAGAGATAGAATTCAAAAGAAATATTCCATTACAGTAGAGGAATGGGAGCAAAGAGAAGGAGTAAAACTAGAAGACGGTCTTTATCGTGGTCTAATGAGACGTGGAGCAGGCGATGAACTTGCTGCTGGCTGTGCAAAAAGTCAGATGTTCCATGATGCTGCTCAGGCAACAATGTAAATCTTAGACCTTAAATTATCTAAAGCTAGTTTTATTTTATGAAAATACTGCTAATTTCTCCAACGTTGGAAGGAATTGGTGGAATAGCACAACATGTAAGAGATTTAATAAAATTTCTTAAAGAACATGGTCATCAAGTTGATGTAATTTCATCAGAAAATACTCCTATAATTCCAATAAAAAATTAAAAAATCCCAGTTTTTTAATATCATCTTTTTTTAAAGCAAAATTTATGAAAAATTATGATATAGTTCATGCTCAACATCCTATTGCTGCACTCGCAATGAAAAATGTATCTGGCAAAAAAAATCCTTAGCATTCATGGAATATTTAGTAAACAAATTGAAATACTACATGGTAAATCAAGCTCATATTTTTCTAATAAATTCGAAAAAAAATGCTTTCAAGTGGGCTGATGCTGTAACTGCAGGTTCAAAAGAGGCTTTTGATTATTATAGTAAATTAGGGACAAAAGTGTTTTTTGTTCCTAATGCCATTGATATTAAATCATTACCCTTAGGTAATGATAAAAGATATGAAAAACAGATAATTTTCGCAGGTAGATTATCAAAGGAAAAAGGAATTTTAACAATCTTAGAGACTGCAAAAAATCTTCCAAAAGACGTTCATTTGATAATTGTAGGTGCTGGACCGGAAGAAAATGTGGTAGTTGAATTTGTAAAAAATATTGATAATGTCCACTTTTTAGGTTATCAGACAAAAGAAAAAACCATTCCTTTAATTCGAGGCTCGATTCTATTAATTCAACCATCATTCGCAGAGGGAATTAGTGCTACATTACTTGAATCGATGGCATGTAAAACACCAATAATTGCTACCAATGTTGGAGGAAATAAGGAACTTTTTGTTCACAACAAAACAGGAATACTGATAGAACCTGGAAATTCAAATGAATTACTCAAAGAGATAATGCGTATGTTAAATGATCAAAATCTAAGAGAAGAAATTGCTAGATCTGCTTATGACGCAGTACAGAAATATGATTGGTCAAATGTAGGACAACTTTATCTTAACTTGTACAAACAATTACAATCATAATCATCAATATGATTGTGTTTTTAGTATTTTTTCTAGACCTTCATTAAATTTTATTTTAGGTTGCCAATTTATTATATTTTTAATCTTTGATATGTCTGATGCTATATCTACAATAAAAGTTTCTTTGTTTTCTTCATAATCTACATTTATTTTACCTGATGTTATTATTTCAATCTTTTTAACTATCTCTTCAAATGAATATGACTCTCCAGCACCCACATTAAAAACCTCGAACTTAAAATTACAATCTATTAATTTTGTAATTAAATCCACAAAATCATCAACATGCAAGAAATCTCTTTTACTGTTTTTGTTTACAATGGTTACTTTTTTTCCTGTTTTTATTGAATTAATTAAATTTGTAATCAAAAAACCCTCTTTCATGGATCCTCCAAAAATATTAAATGGTCTTAGTATGGTTAAACTGAGATCAGATCTTTTGCAATAGAATTCACATAATCTTTCTCCAAGATACTTACTCTCAGTGTAAGCATTATGTGGACTTATGGGATGATTTTCATCAACGGGACAATATTTTGGATTACCATAAACATAACTACTGACATAAATCATCTTTTTTACTTTCTTTTGAATACAATACTCTAAAACATTCAATGTTCCAATCACATTATTATCAAAATACTCACTCCATTTCAATTCTCTTTGCGGTGTTTTTCCACCTAGGTGAATTACAATATCTGCAGAATCTAATTTCATGACTTGCTCTCTATTTTGTAAGTCTATGTGCTCAGAATCATTTGAATCTGTTATGATTTCTAATTTGTCTAATCTTTTTACAATTTCCCCCCCAATAAAACCCGATGATCCAGTAATCAATATTTTACTCATTACATATGTTATGTTTGAATACTATCTAAAACTTACCATATAATTAATTTCCTAAAATTTTCTTAGTTATTTTAGAAAATTTAATATAATTACTGACCTAATTTTTTTATAAAAATAAATCTCCTTAATCTAAAAAACTAATCTATTATATGAAATATTTTCAATATGATAATTTCTTCTGAATTGAGATTTTTTCTAAATCTAATTTTTCTAAAATAATCTTAATTTTTTTTGCGGCTGTACCATTTCCATGTTGATTTTTTTGTTTTTTTATTAAAGTATGAAATTTTTTATTTGTGATTGCCTTGTTAATTGCCTTTTTGATTTCTTTTTTATCATATCTTACATTTATGATACTTTTAGTTTTACTTCTTCCTTCTTGCCGTGTTCCTATGTTAATTGAAGGAACATGTAAAAATGGTGCTTCCATAATACCACTACTAGAATTACCTATAATTGCAGAGGAGTGATATAACAAACTAATGTATTTTACAAATGGCAAATTTTCATAATATGAAATTTTTGAATCTTTAATGATTTTTCTAATTTTTTGAGATCCTGCATCAATGTTTCCTGCAATAATTATGGATTGCATATCGAGTTCTTTGATTGCATTAATGGTTTCTAAAAAATATTTATCAATATCTTTTATCTCTGTGGTTACAGTGTGTTGAACAACTAACAAAAAAGGTTTTTGCAGATTAATTTTAAATTCTTTCTCCAACTCTGTTTTAGGGATAAATTTTATTGATTTTATTACATCTAAAGAAGGATTTCCAACTGTAAATATATTTCTGCGATCTTCTCCCATTTTGACTAATCTTTTTGTAGCCTCTTGATTACTTGTGAAATGAATATGTGCAAATTTGGAAATTGCATGTCTTATTGGCTCATCAATAGTTCCGGTTACTTCACCTCCTTCCAAATGTGCTACATGTATGTTCATATGTGCTCCTATTATTGCGGCTGCAAAATTCCCACCTAAGTCAAAACCTGAAAAAATAATGTCAGGTTTTAGAGACTTAATTATTTTTGTTAAACTAAAAATAGCTCTCCCAAAAGCCATTGTCATTGTAGATGAAGTATCTTCCTCATTTTCATAAAACATGTTAAATTTTTTATATATTCTAAATCCATCTTTTTTTATTTCATTAATTGTATATCCATGTTTTTTTAACAAATGACTTCCTGTCACTACTAGATAATAATCAAATTTCTTTGATTTTTTATTGCATCAATAACAGGACGAATCTTTGAGTAATCTGCCCTACGTTCAGTTATAAACAAAATTTTCTTCTTCAAATAATGTCACTGTATAGCAACTGCTTATTTTTGGGAATATCTCTTTTAGCTTTTTTTCCTATAATCTTGTAAAAGTCCTTTGCCTGGATCTGCCCAGTATTTGGTCTTTTTGTAGTCAAATTTTCTTCTGAAAATACATCACCTTTTGATATATTTTTGTTTGTAACTACTGATTCTCTGGCAAATCGTAAAACAGGTAGTTCTTTTTTTGAGGATTTTTTTTGGTATCGCCTAATGCAAGTTTTATTGCTCTACAACCTCTTACCAGTTCTGCTAATTCATGTGGTTCTAATGATAGTTTTTGATCCGGACCAGGCATATTTTTTATCAAGAGTGATGTGCTTCTCTACAATACATGCTCCTTTTGCAATCGCACCTAATGCTGTATAAATTCCCAATGAATGATCGGAAATCCCAACCGGTATGTTGAAAAGTTTTTTGTATTTATCTATTACACCCAAATTGATGTCCTTGTAATCACAAGGATATTCTGAAGTTGTTTGAAGAAGTGCTAAAGGAATTCTAGATTTTTTAAACAGTGTTACTGCTGCCTTTATCTCATTCATGTTGGACATGCCAGATGAGAGAATTACTGACTTACCTTTTTTTGCAATATGTTTTAAGAAAGGTATGTTTGTTAGCTCACCTGAGCCAATTTTATAGGCAGGCATTTTGATTTTTTCCAATCTATCCACCGCTGGAATTGAAAATGGCGTTGATAGAAAAATGATTTTTTTTCCTTTGCAGTATTTGCTTAGTTTTGCTTCCTCCTCACCTGTTAACTCACAGTTTTTTATAATATCCCACAAGGGCGTCTTTGAAATCTTTCCTGGAAGAATGTTTGTTTTTGTCATCTCCTCTTCGGTGATATGTGTTTGAAATTTTATGCAATCTGCGCCTGCCTTTTTTGCCATATCTATTAATTTTTTTGCTATTGAAAATGAACCGTTGTGATTTATTCCTGCCTCTGCTATTACAAACACAGGATGCTCTGGACCAACTATTTTATTTCCTATTTTAATTTCATTCAACATTTTCTAGTTTCACTTGTTACGTATTAATTTTTGAACGGTTTGATTATCCACATGTCACTTTTTTCAAGTGCGTTTGCCTTTTCTTCTGAATTCAGCAATATTTCATCTAGTTTTTCCCCTCTGCGTAGTCCTATGATTCTTTGAGATTTTGAGATTCCATCTGCTAGTTTTTTAATATTATATTTTTTCATTTTTGGAATGAAAATTTCACCTGTCTTTGCTAGTAATAAGCTGTTGAGAATAAAATCAACAACATCATTGACGTTGATAAAATATCTTTGCATAGAAGGCTCAGTTATTGACAGCGGTTTATTTATTCCGTTTCTCTTCATTCCAAATTTCAAAAACATTTCC
>NZ_AHJG01000160.1:0-1024 GCF_000241145.1 Candidatus Nitrosarchaeum limnium BG20
TTTTTGATAAAATCCACTTGTCTTCAGCCTCCAAAGTGTCAATTTTCTCAGCTTTTAGCCTCGAGCACTCGTGGAACAATGATTCTAGTTTGTTTTGAATTCCAGAGACTGACTCCATGTTAAAGTCTGCATCTTGGAGCAACTCTGCAGATATGATTATTGCCAATCTGATTGGGTCTGCACCGTAATCTTGAATTGCTTTACGTAGTGGAATAATATTTCCCATACTCTTTGACATTTTGGAACCATTCATCAGAACAGAACCATTAACTACGATCTCTTTTGGCCAGTTACTTTCTGGAAATATTGCAACATGATTTAGTACAAAAAATGTCAAGTGATTTGGAACAAGGTCACGACCTGAATGCCTCGAGTCCACTGGATAAAAGTAATCAAACTCTTTTTTGATTTTATTAATTGTATCACCTGACAATCCTGTAATTGTAGATACATTGTTTACATTACCTTTGCCCAAAAAGATGTAATCAAAGAATTCTCCAGATAATTTTTCTGCATGCAGTGTTCCATTGTTTACATATTTTGAAATTGTATAGTATGCCATGTATATTACAGAATCAGATAGACTCTCTACAATCCAGTCTTTATCCCATGGTAGTTTGGTTCCCAATCCATGTTGTCTTGCACAAGCTCGCTCTCGTAGCCAACCAATTACATAGTTAAACTCTGATCTAATCTCTTGTGGTAAAATGCTCATCTCATCAAAGCACTTGGTAGCTAATTCCTTCCAGTCTTTGTCGCCATAGTTTAGGAACCATTGGTTGTTTAGTACCTTAACTACACATTCAGCTCCGCATCTGCATCTAACTGGAGTGTTTGTTAGCTCTAGTAAAATATCTGCATGTTTGTTTTTGATTAGCCATTCTTTTATGGTATCTTTGGCATATGCAACTTTGATTCCTGAAAACTGTTCAGTGTTTGCCTTTAGTTTTCCACCATAGAACTCTTTTCCGTAAACTTCCTTTGTTGCCTCTTCTAGTTTTGGATCAGTTTGATTGGTGACACC
>NZ_AHJG01000159.1:0-1216 GCF_000241145.1 Candidatus Nitrosarchaeum limnium BG20
ATGAGAGTGGAATCAGTTCAATACACAGCTTAGAAAAAAATCAAATGAATTAACAAATAATTATGTTTTATGATGTTGGTTTTATTCAGACATTTGGAATTTGTCCGTACAGTCCTGCATTTTTTCTCTCTCGCAATCCATCGTTTATGGCTTTTAACAATAACAAACGTTGTGTTGGTTTAGGAACAAAACATAAAGCTCCCAGAGCCTTCATTTCATTTAGCAGTAATTGATCTTCAGTATAAGCTGTAGTCATGATTACTTTGGTTCGTGGATCATCTTTCATCACAGCTTTTAATACTTGCATTCCATCCATGACAGGCATTTTCCAATCCAAAATGATTACATCTGGTTTGTACTTTTTGTACATCTGTAGACCTTCCATCCCATTGGAGGCAGTAATGACTGTGACAAATTTAAGATCATCCTTAATCACCAATTGGGCGAATTCTCTAAAGGCTTGAGAATCGTCCACTATCAATATTATCGGATACTGTCTACCCATGATTTACTGGTGGTACCAAAGAATAAAGTAAAGTGCATGATCTAAATGAACAATCCAAATAAAACAGGCATGTTTATCTAAATTATGACAAAAAAAATTCTCTTTGTATGTGTTGAAAATGCTGGAAGAAGTCAGATGGCTGAAGCATTTTTTAGAAAATATCTTCCAGCAGGGTTTGAGCCAATCAGTGCAGGTACAAAACCAGCATCAAAAGTAAATCCAATTGTAGCACAAGCAATGAAAGAGATAGGCATTGACATTGAAAATAACCACCCTCAAAATATTTCACAACAAATGATGGACGAAGCAGAGAATACCATCAACATGGGATGTATAGATAAGGAATCATGTCCGGCATTATTTCTAAAAAACGTGGATGATTGGCAGGTATTAGACCCAAAAGGAAGATCAATAGAAGAAGTAAGAGAGATTCGTGACCAAATAGAAAAAAAAGTAAAAGATTTGATAAATAATTTATCTAGATGAATTGATTCAATTCTTTAATCAGTTGAGAATATTAAAATTCTATTTCAAAGATAGAAAAACATGCAAAAAATGAAAGTGATGATGTTATCAAAATGTGCACCAATTGAGACCAACCCATTAAAATTAACTGAGATAGATAGACACGAGATTAGCAAACCAAATGAGATTTTATTAAAAATTGAGGCTTGTGGAGTATGTCATTCACAGCTACATGGAATAGAAGGC
>NZ_AHJG01000158.1:0-1282 GCF_000241145.1 Candidatus Nitrosarchaeum limnium BG20
CCAGGGTACAAGTTCATCAGGAAATACCACTAACAACCCGCTATCTTTTTTGATGTTTTTACATGTACCACTGTAGCTTTGCTTGTTTTGACCAAAGCAGCCAGATTCGTTATAAAAATCAAAGTTAGAATTTGGAAAATTGTCACGCTGGGTAGATGATGAAACAAAATATACATCAAAGCCCAAATTCTTGTTATCAGTTTTTACACTGTAATCATATGATGTAATATCTTTAGACGTACATATAGGGAAAAATTGTACATATCCTTTTTTAATTTTTAATTGCTGTTCTGAATTATCATAGTTGTTATTTTCTATATCAGGATACACAGAAACGTCAGGGTCAGTACTTAGTTGATTTCCTTGTACATATTCTATCTCATGTCGTATACTATCAACAGCTTTTCTATAGAGATTGGCTGCCATTCTTCTTGACAGTCACTAAATTCATGCTTTAATTCAACATATGATTTACCGTTGATTTTTTGAAGTTGATTTGTATTGTATTCTTTTGATTCTGAATTAAATCCTGTGGTGACATGAGATTTATCTGATTTGTACCACGAATTTGTGACCTCAAAAATAATATTCTTTGAACTACTATTCCATTCAGACAATAAATGAACATACACAGAGTATTTGTTTATCACTTGTTGAGTATCAGATACAAAAATTAAATGACCAAAAAAGGCATTAAGAAAGATTATAAAAAATGCAGTTATTGGAATTATGACATAGAATATTTTGTTCATCAGGGCAACCCCCAACATGTTATGTATATGAAATTAACTGGGAAGAGTTTTAAAATGATCTTCGATCTTTACTTTCTTCTAATTCCGTTCCTAAAATCATGCTCCAATACCACTGTAAAGAATCTCCCAGTACGATTTAATTAGAAATTTAATTGTAAATCAGATTTTTATTTTATACTTTGATGATACAATAAAAAAATTTAGAAACTTTATGCAAGTGGGGCTTTACCAAAATATACTCCAAAAGGTTGACAGTAAATTACCACAGTATCATAAACTCCCAAATCAATGTTTTCTAGAAGATAATTTTGATCACCCTTACTACCCTTTAATTTTTCCAAATGAACACCTTTGTGAATATCACCTCCAGAAGTTATGTAAACTCGAAGATCTGGTCCATTGGTTACCTCAAAGTTTTCAAATCTAAGAAAAGTCATATCATTTACTTGAATTATTTTTGCAACACCCATAGCATTATGCCCTGCCAATCCTTCAAACGTGCCAGACAAGACGGTTCTAGGATCAGGTTG
>NZ_AHJG01000157.1:0-940 GCF_000241145.1 Candidatus Nitrosarchaeum limnium BG20
ATTCCTGCAAATCGTATTGTTTTATCAATATCCATAACAGCAATACAAAAGAGGTTTTCAGGTCGAATATTTTCTAATTTTTGCATACTTTTAATTTATAAAAAAAATTAAGATACCAAAAATTGGATTTATTGACAAAAGAGTTAACACGTTTGCTAGAGGAATTGAATCTATTTTTGTGCCTAATTTTAAAAGAATTTGAGTTTACGGTTTAATTTTTACTTCTTTAGATAATGCAATCCAGTCAATATTTGCCTGTTGATTTAGATATATTTTCAACAAATCATCCCATGCTTTACACATATCAGTTTTGAATTTCTTAAAACCATTTACACTGGATAGTGAAATCGGTGTCTTTGGATTGTATCGTACCTCATCAAGTGAGACACAATGTACGGTGTCATTTCTAACTTCAAAAAGTCGGGACATATTTCGAGTATATTCAGGTGAGAACACACCCCAGTCTAAAAATGCCCTAATCTTTCTATTTACAGGAACAAGGTTGAGAAGATAGAGCAATTCTTTGTTATCTTTTTGATTTGAATAGGATACAATTCTCAGACGAATGATTTCATCAAACAAAAATGCCATTTTTGAAAATCCAGATAAAACACTATCACGATTTTTTATAATAGTTAATTTTGAATTAAATCCATTTTTTAAGATTCCATCATTTAAGAAATAATGTTTATTTTTATCAATTACATACAATCTTACTTGGTTTGAAATTTTTTGTTTGTTTTTTTATTTCTTGAAGAAAATTAGAAACAATCATGGTAAAACAATCTATTCGTAATCAAATAAGGATTTGGCAGATTTTCAGTTAAGATAGGACATGATCAAATTGTTCACAAGGTTTATAGATCGCTAAACATTAACTAAATCAGAGATAACAGGAAAAAGAAAATTACATTAAATTACTGTTGTCTACTAAAGATTT
>NZ_AHJG01000156.1:0-7207 GCF_000241145.1 Candidatus Nitrosarchaeum limnium BG20
AAAATTATGTGAACGTGAACATATTGAATTTAAACGAAACAAAATAGTAGACAATATAGGAGTTATATTAGAAAAATCATACGATGATGCAAGAACTAAATAATCCTAATTTTTCATAAACAGCATTGACAATTGACACCGAGTCCTGTAAACATCAACCCGTGTATTTTGGTGTAGTAAATATCAACATTGCAGAAAGAACCATAGGTTCCGTTGACGTATGGAGATGTGGCGTTTGTAAAAAACGATTTTGTGAAGAAAAACAGCTAGGTATTGAAGAATTGGCTGATTTGGTAGGTATGCCAAAAATTGATCCTGATGCAAAATGGGGTGTTGTTGTTTGTAAATTACAGCAAGGTAAATATCGATGGAAGTTAGTCAGACTAAAAGAAAATTCTGAAATTAAACATGAATGTTTAGATGAGAAAGTTATCCCACTTAAAGTAAATAATTTCAAAGTTGAAGATGACAAACACTGGAGCTTTTTGATAGATGATAATGTTAATCGGGCTGTAGAAATTTAATCTAAATGAATCTCAAAGTTCACATTAATAATGTTCATGGAAGCCAGATGGCTGCCAAAATTACTGGTACTTTTACCATTGATGCTCACTCTTTTAGATTTAATGCAATTGCATTTGGGCGAATTGGAGGACAAAACATTGGTGCAAAAATTTCTAAAATCACAGAAAGAGAACTAGAAAAATTAGGATACAATGTTGATGAAGTAATCGATTCCCTTCAATCTAATCTACTTCAGGGTGATCTTACTTTGCCAGAAGGACTAAAAAGAGAATCTTTTGTTGATGATTAAAATTCAGCTTCTTTCAAAGCATTTGCACATGTGCAACTTCTAGTTTTTGGAATTTGATTAATTAAATCTGTAAGTACTTTCTTTGTTCTTTCTACATTTTTTGAAAGTGTCTCTAAAACTTCTTTTGCGGTAACTGGTTTTTCTGCCCAAACATCATAATCTGTAACTGTTGAAATTGATGCATAACACATTTGAGCTTCTCTGGCAAGTTGACATTCTGGAACTAATGTCATTCCAATGATTCCAGCTCCAGTACTTCTGTAAAACTTTGATTCAGCTTTGGTAGAAAATCTAGGACCTTCTATGCAGACATATGTGCAATCTTTATGTATGTGGAAATTTTGTTCTTTAACAACTTTTAGGATAGATGATTGTAGTTCAGGACAAAATGGATCAGCAACAGAGATATGAATAACTCTGCCGTTTTCTGAAAATGACCCGTCTCTAGATTTAGTGAAATCTAAGAATTGTGTTGGCAATGCAAAGTGCCCAGGTTCTATCTCTTCTTTTAAACTTCCAACTGCTGATGGTGCAATAATTCTTGTAATCCCTAATTCTTTGAATGCCCAGATGTTTGCTTTGTAATTTATCAAATGTGGTGGAACTGTGTGCTTTTTTCCATGTCTTGGTAAAAATGCTATCTTTCTTCCTTTGAAAATTCCAACAGTAATAGAATCTGATGGCTTTCCATAAGGAGTATCTATTGAAATTTCTTTGGCATCTTCAAGTATTCCTGAATCATAAATTCCAGTCCCGCCAAAAATTCCAATTTCTATATCTTTTTCCATTAGTATCTTACCAGTGATTTACAATTGTATTGACTAATTCCCTTTATTCCATTTAATTCAGTTAACTCAATTATGAATGCAAATCCTGTCACTTTTCCTCCAACTTTTTCTATTAGTTTTGCAGATGCCTTTGCTGTACCGCCTGTAGCAAGCAAGTCATCACAAATAATGATTTTCTGGCCTTTGTCTATGATGTCTTTCTGCATCTCTATTGTGTCTTGACCATATTCAATTTTATATGATAATTTGGTAGTTTTACCTGGTAGTTTTCCAGCTTTTCTAACCATGACCATTCCTTTATTGTATCTAGAAGCTAAAACACATGCAAGCAAGAATCCTCGAGCTTCTATGCCTGCAAACAAGTCAACATCTTTTGGATGAAAATATTTTTCAAATTCATCTGCAATAAATGATAGTGCTGATGGATCTTTTAATATCGGGCTAAAGTCTCGAAATAGTATCCCTTTTTTAGGAAAATTCGGTATCTCTAATATTTTTTCTTTAAGATTCATAGTTCCAATTTAATAAGGTGGAATAAAATTGTTTGAGATTAATTAATAGTGAAAATTGTTTCCGCAGAGCCTTTCGCATCTGTTACTTTGAGAATATAAGTTCCAGGAACTACATTTGATGGGATGAACCAAGGTTGTTTGATCTCTCCTTTTCCAGAAGCAGGAAATGATAATTTTTGTATTACAATGCCTTCCGATGTCGTGATAATCATATCTACCTTCTGAGCTGCGTTTGATACTGTAATATCAATACTCTTTCCATATCCTGCAATTTCTATACCTTTACTTACATTCACAATTAATCCCTCTTCTTTGGATGCTATTACACTAATTTTGACATTATCAAAATTTGGACCGCTTTTCACATTTATAGCCCATGTACCGACTTTTGCATCGCTGGGTATTCGTAATTCATTATTTGAAATTTTTCCATTTTTATCTGAAAATGTTTCCTTTGTTTTTACTATTTTTCCATTTGGATCAAATAACTCAATTGTCAAAAATGAGTTTGGATTTGTATTGCCTAGAATTAAAATTGTATCATTTGGTCTGTACTCCAATTTTGTGGGACTGATTTTAATTTCGCCAGAACCGCTTGTAATCCAACTGTAAATATTTCAGTAGTTTTGGCATTTGCTTTTTTAATAATTGCAGTATATACTCCAGATGCATATCCTGTCAAACTTAAACTATAGTCTTTTCTTCCATCTTGCTCTAATGTAATGAATATTTCATTGGTGCCATCTGAGAATATTTTTTGTTTGTCAGAAGGATCTACAATTATCATGCTAATTTTGTCACCTGGCTTTCCGGATAATGATATTTGAGCAGATTCTGTAGTTTTATAATTTAATTTATCAAATTTTGCATTAATTGGTATTGAAGGAAGTTGTCCTAAACCAGCATAGCTAAATTCCGTGTCTCCTGCCTGTGTAGCTTCTAAAGTCCATGTTCCTTCCATGTCTACATTTACCTTTGTTGGATATTGAAATTCAACAATACCTGATCCATCAACCAGAATAGATTCCGAATGCTTCTCTTCACCTAACGGATTTAGTAAAATTAATTCTAGATCTTTATTAGGTAATGCTGTACCGTTAAATTTGATTACATCTCCCGGAGTGAATTGTACTGCTGAAGCTGTTAGGCTGATTGTTTTTGATGTCTCTAATTTCCACGATAGTGTTTTCTGCTCTTTACCATCTGTAATTATGGCAGTGTAATCTCCAAATTCTGCATCTCCAGGTACTGTGATTGGCTCTATACTCCAATTTCCTTTTGCATCTGCATTGGCAGTTCTTGTATTGATTGTTGCATCTGCTGCATTTTGTACAGTAATTGTAACTCCACTACTTGGTTGGGCTGTTCCTGACACTTTAATCAGTTCACCTCTATGCATAATGGATGGAACACCGTTAACCGAAAGTTTTACAATCTCAGTATCTGGAATTCTGTTTTCGACTTCTCCAAATCTAAGACTAATCTTTTTTTCATTTCCATCATTATCTCTAATTGAAAAATCTACTCTGTCAGTATTTTGAGTTTTTGGAACTGTTACAGTTGTTATAAAATGTCCTCCTTCATCTGTTTGAAAAGTTCCAACCTGATCTCTGTCTATGAAAATATTATACTGTGTTGACGCTTCAAAATTATCTCCAGTAACTCTGACTGTAGATCCAGCACTTGGTTTCTCTGGAATTAATCTAAACATCGCATCATCCAAATTAGTAACTTTGATAATTTGTTCTGTACTCTCGATCTTTTTGACTGGAGGTAATTCATCAGGAATTGTTTTTCCAATTTCTATTTGTTTCTCAGTTTTATCAAGTGCTTTCCAATTCACGCCTGGTTTTTCCTTGTCTGTCTTTATTCCAATTTTAATAGACTCGCCAGGTTTGACTGATTCGGATGATGTAAATATTATAACTCCCTGAGGTGTCTTATCGCCTGTCCATCCACTTTCTGTTTTAAATGATTTAAAATTAAAGTCACTACCAAGCCAAATTCGAAATGAATTCACATCCTTTGAACCAGTATTTGTAAATTCAACAATTGTAGTTTCTTCAAATGAAAAACTTTTCACTCCCACTTCTGCAGCATATGCATTAATCGGAATTATTAGTACTGCAGTTAGGCATAATAACATCAGTGAAAGGAAAACTCCTCTCATCGAGGACTTGGTCATAAATTCATCCTGCTTCATCTCTCACTTAAACCTTAAAGCCCACTTTAGTATTTGTCATTAAAGTATTTTTCATCCGGAAACTTCTTTAATATTATGTTCTTGCCCTTTGAAATTTTGTAAAATCCGCTTTTGTTACAACGTTTTGATATTGTCGTATTCTCTCTGCAATTAATCGATATAATGATCTAAACTGATCTTTGGTTTTATCAGATAAGAACTCTGTTTCCTCTAAAGTAATCTTTTCACAAATATATCTAGTGATTTCTTCATTATCAAATTGACCCCAATCATCATCTTTATGCTCTTCCCAAATTTTTTTCAAATTGTCTAAAACTCCTTTCTTTTCCCTTAAAGTGACCTCTGGAGCAGTAAGATTAGAGTAACCTTCTTTTCTCAATCTAATTTCATATGTCTGATTTACTGCATGTAGATAGTCTTCTAAGACAATATAATCTTCAATTGATTCCAAGTTCTTTCCATCTCTTTCAAAAAATATTGTTTGAATTGGTGAAAATTCATTAGATACTAACTGAGCAGAAATTTGTTTAGACTCTTCTGAGTTATCCAATAAAATAAACGTCTTGTATCCATGATTTCTATAAAAAATCGCTAATGGTAATACTGAATTTTTGTTATATGCTGCTACTACATTTAATGGATTCATTGAAATATTTGGATCCTGTAGAAATTTATCAAAAGCATTCAGGTACATTGCATCTGACATTGTCTCTACAATGATGACTGGTCTAGAATTAGTACCGACCTCTCTATCTACAATTGATTCAACTAATCCTCTTGATAATCCATATAGTATCGGTGTTAATGTTTTATCATCTGCATTCCAATAATCATAAAAAATTTTACTAAGGTGTTTTCTTTTATCTAATTCAACTACTAGTAAGTTACCTGGAGTATAATCAAAAATCATAAAAGGTGAGTGTGTTGCATACAAAACTTGGTTTGAACCTGCTAGTCCTTTGAGAAGATCTGAAATTCCTCTTTGTTGTGTAGGATGCAGATTTCTTGCAGGTTCGTCTAAAAGTAATATTGCTTCTTTTAATTCTGCTCTTTGTGTCTCGGCCGCAAAGTTTACAATAAAAGAAAATGTCCATTTAAAACCTTCTGCTCTTCTATTTAACAAACCTGTATTTGTTACTGTTCCATCGCGATGTACATCTGAAATTACAAGACTCATAATGTTTCCTGGATTGTATCTTAAATCAACATGAATTGGATCTCCTTTCCATGCTGGATTTAGCTTCCTAGTTAATCTATTACTTGCAGTATTGAGAAGTTTGATACATTTTGATGGTGTTTCCTTTACATCATCTAATAATTTAATATCTAATTCTGCTAAATAGAAAAGATTTCTTACTGTTTCTGCCTTGTCAAACTCTTCTACAAATTCAATCGAGCTTGCTCTCTCCCCTTTCTCTTCTCTGAGATATTCGTTTAGGTTGATATTTCCATAGATCTTTTTGTAATCTGAAAAATATACAAAACGAGGATGTAAATCAGATGCAATAAAATTATCTAAAGCTGATTTTTCACTCTCACCACTAAGAAGTTTGGAGAATTGATTTTCTGGATTTTCATAAATTTTTTCCCACTCTTCAATGACTTTTGGTTCTTGTATTGCTATTACATGAAATTGATTACTGAATTCTGCCATGCCACTATCAAACATTTCTTGATTTTTTGGAGGTGGTCCTTCAAATAATCTGGTATCTATTTGAATTCTAAGATGATTTGGTATTGTATCTAAGAAATTCAAAATCTGTTTTGAAAAATTCTCCCATGAGTTTAATTCTCTGTTCCTTTCTTCACTAATTTGAATATCTTCAAATTCATATTGAACTTTGGGTTTTTTATTAGTTCTAAATAATTTTATTTTTTTAATTTCAGGTAATCCCGGAAATAATTGTTTGAGCAATTGAATTTCATTTGAACTTAATTCAAATTCACCTTCTACAATTCTTATCTCTCCTTTTAATTCTTCAGATAATTCATCACAAAGATCTAGGTCTGAAACTCTTTCGTCTCTATTCAATAATGTTAATGCCTGAAGAATTGTTGTTTTACCACTCTCATTTCTACCAACAAAAGCTGCTAAATCCCCTACAGTGATTTCACCAGAATCATGAATGCAACGATATGCTCTAACTCTGAATTTTCTAAGTCGCATCTAGCAATATTTAGTCGGCTCCGATTTAACTCATTCGTCAAATTCATCACAAGTAATACAATTTTGCTAAATAGATATAAGGGATTTACAAGTCAAAAAACGAAATGGCTACTAGAATAGTATATGTTGTATTTATTTTGCCAATTGTTCTTTCCATTGCTTTTGGTTCTATAGTTATGGCAGACGTTCTTCAATCTCCTGGTAGAGAACTAAACATGTGGCCTGCTCATTCTGGAAATACGTCAAATGATAATTCTATCACAATCACTGGATTAGAAAAACAATATACTGTGTCATCCCCAATAGAAATTCAAGTAACTGTAAATGACTCTGTTTTTGATTGTGGAGATCTTTATGTTACAATTTATTCTGGAAAAGATACTGTAGTTTCACAAAATGGCTTTTTTAAACAATGTTTTGTTAAGAATAAATCCGTCCTACCTGTGGATGATAGGTTTTCTGAAGTAATTGATACTCCTGGTCAGTACGAATTAGTCGTGAAAATGAACGATCAGAATCAAAAGAGTAGTATATCCGCAAGTGGAAAATTTACTGTTAAATAGGTATGAAATGTTGTATGATTAGGAGTTATATCAAAAATTAAGGTGTTTTTATGGCAAAGAAAAAAGATAATCCTACAGAAGATAAAACAAAAAAGTAGCACCATCTAAAGAAAAGACCACAAAAAAAGTAGCACCATCTAAAGAAAAGACCACAAAAAAA
>NZ_AHJG01000155.1:0-1066 GCF_000241145.1 Candidatus Nitrosarchaeum limnium BG20
TCTTCACAACTTTTACATTTGTAAAATGCTGCATCAGAATAACCAACACGTATTGTAATTCCACGTTTTAATTCTTGACTATGTACACTGGTCCAAGAACCAGTTAAAGCTTGAATAAGTGTAGTTTTACCATGATCCACATGACCTGCAGTTCCAATATTTACACACGGCTGATGACCGTATTTTTTTATGTACCATTCGGGAAGTGTTTCTCTCCAATGCATTAATGAAAATGTAGGACCGGTATATGTTAAGTTATTCTTTTTATTTGGATTCTGATGCCACTTCAGCTGGAGCTTCTACTGGCAACTCTCCATCAAATTTACAATTTATCTGATAGATTTCTTCTGAAACAGTATTTCCTCGCATTAATTTTCTAACTCTTTGTCCTGTTTCTGCTGCTTGTAATCCAACTCCTTTAGAAAGTAAAATGTATTTTCTTGCAGAACCATGAATATCATTTCTCATTGGAACTCCTGACTTATCACTACCACCTGTTAGTTTTAATTTGCCTTGCAATCCTACAACAGACGCATCTGCGTCGCTTCCTAATTGTAAACCCAATAATGGATTCGCATCGCTGTCTTTCAACTCTTTTGTGATAGATTTTCCTTTGGTATCTGATATTGTAAGCTTGAAATTTGTCAAGTATTTCAAAAAAATGCCCAACGACTAATTAACCTTTGGACATTATTTTTAAATCAAGATTATGTAGAATACGCATGGATGAGATCAAATGTCCTAGATGTGAAAATAAGATGGTAGATATGCAAGCGTGTCATATGTTTTGTCCAAAGTGTGGTGCACATTTGGATTGCTCAGATAAAGGAAATTTTTGGTAATTACATGCCAGGTCTTTTTGGAATATAATCGTAAGACATGTTAATTGCCTGATCTTTCATTATTTCAAGATAGGAATCATAGTCAGCTTCAAAATTACAATGAGGACATTTAACATTAGTTATATCATCATCTAAGATTGCAACTTTTTCACATTTTGGGCAACGTGCATCCATAACACTATTTTCCAATTAAGATATTTAATCATAATTAATAAGAACAGAGT
>NZ_AHJG01000154.1:0-2691 GCF_000241145.1 Candidatus Nitrosarchaeum limnium BG20
TGTGAATTTAAGTTTGTTTTTCACATGCGATCATCATCATTGTCAAAAAAATCAACATTACATGATGTTTTTCCATTATTTGATATAATTTATCACTAAAGCATATCTAGTTTGGTTACACTATACATTTGATGAGCAATTACGATTTTCCAAAAGATCTGACAAAACCAGAGTTGAAGGAAAAACTAGAATCCCTAATTGAGTCTCACAAGAAAATATGCAAACTCTATGAAAATGCACGAGAGCGTAAGAATTCAGATATGGCCGACCGTCTGTATGCCGAAAGCAAACAAGTCTGGAAATCAATTGAAGATACAAAAAAAGAGATTTCTAAAAATCTTTAGATATTTTGTACTGTGACCTTTCTATTCAATGATATTGCAAATACAACCGATGTTAACGATATTGCAAATGCTGTAAGAAATATCAAATTATATGCCTCTGGTGTTGGAAAACTTCCTGAAATGCCTGTTACTGTGCCACGATGCATTTGCTGAAACATTCCGGCAATTGATGGCCCAATTGATTGGCCAATCAAATTAAGCAGTAAAGTCATCCCTAGTGCAATTCCTGCAAACTGTATTGGTGTAGATAACAAAACAACATTAAATCCACCGATAAATGCTAGTGACAATCCTGCAGCAATCACTGCAAGTGTAACCGTAAGCATAAAGTCAGAGGAGTGAAACAATAGTATACTTAAAAATCCAATTGAACCTAGAATTGTTCCAATCAAAACAAGTCTTTTATTTCCAATCTTTTCTAATGCAAAACCCGATGATATACTACCAACTAGAAAAATTATCATAAATGGCATCTGAATTGCTGCAGTTGTTAGTTCAGTTCCACCAAATCCTAACGGTTGTGGACTTTGTATCATGATTGGTATTGTCTGATATACCATAAACGTACACAATCCAACTATTAACAAAATCATAATTCCAAATAACAACATCTTATTTTTCAATAGCTTCAAATCGATTAGTGGTGATTCTGTTCTTTTCTCAATTATGATAAACACAAATAATGAAATTATTGTCGTTGCAAAAAATGCCAATGACTCATAAATTTCTCCTTCACTGTTTTGAATATATGAAATACCTACTAGGAATGAAATAATTGTAATTGAAAGAAATATCGAACCTTTAATGTCAATTGAGATTTTCTTTTCTGAGCTATTTGGTAAAGGCGTAACATGAATGAATTTCAGTATAAAAATTCCAAGTAATACTGCTATAGGAAAAACTGTGAAAAATGTTGCATGCCATCCATAGTGTTGAACTATGTTCGCCCCCATTAACAGCCCTATGGTTGCCCCAGCTGGAAACGTTGAAGAAAATATTGATTGGCCTACTGCTAATTTCTTTTCTGGCAGTACCTCTCTGATTATTCCAAATGCTATTGGGAACATTGCTATACCAATTCCTTGAGCCGCTCTTGCAGCAAGCATAAATGGAAAACTATCAGCAAATCCCCCTGCTAAAATTCCTGCAGAATAAATTGACATTACTATTAACAAAACTTTTTTTCTACCATACACATCTGATAATTTTCCAGCAATTGGTGTTGCAACTGCACCTGCAATCATGTATGTTGATAGGATCCATGCTGAAGTGTTATATGGTATTTCAAAGTCTTCAATCAAAGCAGGTATTGCCGGAAGAAGCATTGTTTCTCCGTACATTGCAATTAATCCTAAACAACTCAGTGTTCCAAGTATGAGCCATGCAGAACGATTGATTTTTTCGTTTTCGACTGTCAATTTTGTTGTCAACCACAGCCGTTTTACAAGTTTAAAATACTTTTACTATTCTCACTTGTTACAATTAAAAATCCTATTTTTAATTCATAAGATGTCTATCCAAATATCAAAGCATTTTAAATTAACATAATGTTCAGATTCAGATCATTTCAAATAAAAAATAAAAAATAAAATGCCTAGTTGCTTCCAATAATGAATACAACGTTGACACTTGTAGTGACGTCTTGGTCAGATGAGAATACTGGTGTTGGTGCTCTTACAGCTTCAGACATTGAATATGCAACTCCTCCATACATTGGTTGAGGCATTGCAAATTCATTCAATGAAACCATCTTGACTCCAATTATTTTGTGATCAAGTGGAGCTAGAGCCATCTCTGCCTTGGATTTGGCATTTGTGACTGCTTTTCCAAGCAAATCATCTTTTAGACTTTGTTGCTTTGCAGGAGATAAGGCAAAGTAAACATTGTCGACTCTATTTGTACCTGCATTAACTGCATTGTCAATTATGCTTGCTGCACTGTCAAGTTTAGCTGTACTGACTGTAACAATATTTGATACTCTGTATCCTACAAGTTCCTGAGTCCACATTCCAGTAGTTTTATTCTCATAGGAATTGTAGACAGGTGAGATGTTAAATGAACTCGTGCTAATCTCTGACTCTGAAATTCCAGCCGATTTTATCGCTGAAATTATTTTATCCATATCTGCAGAGTTTGAATCAAGTGCTGCTTTAGCTGTCTTTTCCTGCGTTTCTACACCAAAGTTGATGTTGAGTTGATCTGGTTTTACAGATGCACTAGCCATTCCAGTTACTGAGATTGTTTTTTCCCTTGATGGATATGGTGTTGTTTCTTGTGCATCAGCGTTTGGTGCAACTGCAAGTGTACTCATAGTTATAGAAACCACTAGTACCACAATTATCGCTGT
>NZ_AHJG01000153.1:0-1650 GCF_000241145.1 Candidatus Nitrosarchaeum limnium BG20
TTGGGAGTTAAATGAATTTGATCCATTTTTTAATTATAGAGCTACACAATACATAGTTGATAATGGAATAAATGCGTATTATCAATGGAATGATAATTTAAGTTGGTATCCACATGGTAGAGATGTCTCTCAAACTTCACAAATTACACTTCACTTAACTGCTGCATTGACATATTGGATTTTTGGTGGAGGTATGCAACTCTATGACTTTGCCATTTTATTTCCTGTAATTTTTGGTTCACTTAGTGGTATTGTGATTTTTGCATTAGTTAGAGTGATAGGTGGTACAACTGCTGGATTGTTTTCTGCATTACTCTTTTCTGTTTCATTGCCAATGATATTAAGAGGTACTATAGGTTGGTTCAAATCTGAACCTCTTGGGTTGTTTTTTGGTCTTTTAGCACTCTATTTTTTGCTTAGTGGTATTATCTCTAAAAATAAAAAAATAGCTATTGTAAAATTGATTGCGGCGGGAATTACAGTACCTTTATCAATTTCCTCATGGGGTGGAAGCCAATTTTTTATTATTCCAATCGGAATATTCTTTCTTACATTACCATTTCTAAGAACTGATCATAAATTTCTACTATGGTCAATTCCACTCTTTACTGCAACAGTTTTTTTAGTATCTCTGAATTTTGAAAGATTAGCATCAAGTTTTATCTTTGGATTGGGAGGTATTTCGTTGATAGTTCCAACGATTTTTGTAATATCTTGTATTTTTATTCAAAGTAAAAGTAATGAAACCAAAAAAACTAGAAATGGATTGTTGTTCTTAGCATCCATTTTGATCATTGGTACCGTACTATTGATAATTAATGCAAGTGCTGAATTTTTACCGTTACCAAGCTATCGATATCTCAACGCAATAAATCCATTTTTAACCACTTCTGTTCCTCTAGTGGATTCTGTTGCAGAACATGCAAGTACCACAATTGGACAATCCTTTTTCTTTCACTCAATTCTAATGATTTTTGCGGGATTGGGAATTTGGTTAATCATAAAAAATAACAAGACAAAAGAATCTAGTTTTATTAAAAATGACATGCTTTCATTTTCATTAATAATTGGATTAATTGGAATCTATGTTAGCTCTGCATTTGTAAGATTAGAAGTATTTGCATCATTATCTCTAATAATACTTTCTTCAATAGGACTATCTATACTTGTAAAAGAGATACTAAAAAATACAGAATATAAAAAATTTAAAATTTGATAATCAAATCTTCATTTCTTGTTGGAATAATTATTCTTTTGATGATCCCTCTCTCTTTTCCCTCAAATGGAAATTGGGTTTCAGCAGTAAAAACTCCTCCTACAATTCTAAATGGTGGTTCTTCTTATCCTGTAAGTACTGATGATTGGCTAGAAACAATGGAATGGATAAAAAATAACACTCCTAAAGATGCTGTAGTTGCATCTTGGTGGGATTATGGATACTGGATATCTACATTGGGAGAAAGAGCAACAATTGCAGATAATTCTACATTAAATACTTGGATAATCAAAAATCTTGCAATAATGCTTATGAGTTCTCCTGATAAAGGATGGCAAATGCTTAATGATATGCAGGCTGATTATGTTGTAGTTTTTGTTGCAGGTCAAAGATTAGGAGTGGATAATGTAGATCAACCTCTTTACGTATTACAA
>NZ_AHJG01000152.1:0-875 GCF_000241145.1 Candidatus Nitrosarchaeum limnium BG20
GTGTCTTCAAACCCATTGACAGTTTCCGGATCAGTTGGGCATTTATCAACAGAGTCAGAAATTCCATCACCATCAGTATCTTTTGGTGGAATCTGTTTCTCTTCAACAAATATGGTTCCTTTCATCCATGGATGAACCGTACAATGGTATGGAAATTCACCTACATCTGTTGGTACCCACTCATATGAACTTCCGGCACTAATTAGACCAGAATCAAATATTCCCAACATCCCATCTGTCGTAATATCTGCTGTGAACGTATGTTCAACAGCATCTATGTTAGAAAATATCACTTTCCCCCCAATGGGTATAATTGCTTTTTTTGGAATGTAACACCCATCTGTAGTCTCTTCACATCCAGATGTGCCTGAATCAATTGCTGGAACTATAATTACTTCTAATGGATTTTGTTCAGCTTTGGAATCTACAGATACTCCCTGTGCAAATGCATGATTGATGAAAATTACACTTACTAGAACAACCAGTACAAGTACAATCTTCATAGAATCCACATAATAATTAGGAACTTAAGGATTTACGAAAACAGAGTCTATCATCTTCTAAATCTACTCAATACTTGTGAACGTTTCAATACTTTCTTTTCATGCAAGTCATATTCACATACAATTTTTCCCATTTATCAAAGCCAGTCAAGACTTGCCAGTAATGATACAACAACACCCAAACGTATGATATTCCAGTGTAACATCAAGGCCGTTTTCCTTCATGGCACTAGTGTAATTAGAAACCCAATTACTGGATTCAATTAGTTTTGGTAACTCTAAAAATGCTTTTCTCCAGCTTGGAATAAAATTTCCCAAAAATTGTAACACTCCAAAATACCAATTCCACAAAATCTGCATTTGTTTACTTTT
>NZ_AHJG01000151.1:0-6479 GCF_000241145.1 Candidatus Nitrosarchaeum limnium BG20
TGGCTCAATTGATCATGCAGTAGATAAGGCACTTGCAAAAAATATTTTTGTAGTTACTGCTGCAGGAAATGATGGGCCATTACCTCAGACAATTGGAAGTCCGGGAAGAAATGAAGAGTCAATTACAGTAGGTGCAACTTATAATAATTTAACATCAAGCTTGGTTGCAACACTAGAAGTAAACGAGAAATCATATACTGTAATTCCCATGGTGGGTTCATCAAAATTAGATGAGCCAATAGTAGGTAAGATAATTTTTGGAAAATATGGAAAGCAAGAAGATCTCAAGGACATCAATGCAACAGGTGCAATTGTAATAGTTGAAAGAGGAAGCGATAACAAAGACGACAGATTATATTTTTCCTTAAAAGAAAAAAATGCAGTAAATGCAGGAGCTAAAGCATTGATAGTTTACAATAACGAACCTGGAATTTTTCTTGGTGAATTAATTCATGATTTTATAGAACCAGGTTACGTACCACAGATTCCAGTAGTATCAATTGACAGGGATGATGGATTGGAGATCATAGAAAAAATTAAAGAAAAAAATAATGCAATGATACATTTGTTTTACAATCCAGATTTTGTTGCCCATTTTAGTTCAAGAGGGCCAGTTTCACCATTTTACATAAAACCAGACATTGTAGCTCCTGGTGCATACATCAACACCACACAGAGAAATGGGGGATACAACTTTACTAGTGGAACTAGTTTTGCTGCACCCCATGTAAGCGGAGCAGCTGCCCTGCTAATTGAAAAATATCCATCAATTGGGAATCAAGAGATAAAATCATTGTTGATGACTACATCTGAGCCTGTTTCTGATGCATATGGGCATACATTCTCCTTTAGTGATGCAGGTGCTGGGAGAATAGATATTGCAAAGGCATTTCATGCAAAACTAATCATCACCCCTCCAAGTTTTGTGATTAGTTTATCATCAGATAATCCAGTCTCTCAAAATAAATTAAAAATAAAACTCCTAAATGGGACACTAGATGGACTTGAGGTAAAATTTGATGGGCCACAGTTTATCCAGTTTGATAATTCTCTAAAAGACAATGACATTTCATTTAAGATAAAAATTCTAGGACAAGAATACGGAGATCATGAAACTAGAATAATCATAAATCATGACGGTACAAGATATGTAATTCCCGTTTTAATTCATTATACTGAGGGTTCAATTTCTGTAAACCAAAAAGATGGCAAGCTAAAATTTGTGGTGTATCAACCAGAACATTGGGAGTTTGCAAAGATTTCGGTTATTAATAGTAAAACTGGAAAAACAGAAATTACTTCAGCTATTCCAGGACGAGATTCATCAATTGAGATAGATGAAAATGCAAAATATTGGATTGATGCAAAAATCAGAGTAAGCGGTAAAACTTTTGATGCATACAATACGATTGATGTAAATACGGTAAACCAGAATTCTTTTAGTCTGTTTGATCTTGATATTCCACAAAGACAAGTAGCAATAGTTTTAGGAATTATTATGACAATAGGGGCTGTTGGAGTAATTACAATGAGAAGAGTAGCAACTAGAGTTTAGGACCTGCATTCTGTATTTCAGGTGCAACGTTTTTGAATTTTTTGAAATTCTCTACAAACATCTCAGATAATTTTCTTGCAGATGAATTGTAAAGTTCTTTGTCCTCCCATGTACTTTTTGGATCTAAAATTTCTGGAGGAACATCAGATACTTCAGTTGGAATATCCAAATTAAACAAATGATCATGATTGTACTTTACATTGTCTAGCTTTCCAGTTAGTGCTGCAGTAACCATGGCTCTACTATATTTTATTTTGATTCTCTTTCCCACCCCATATGGACCACCAGACCAACCTGTATTGACAAGATAAACTACTGTGTTGTGTTGGGTGATTTTTTCTCCAAGAATTTTAGCATAAACAGCAGCTGGTCTAGGCATAAATGGTGCTCCAAAGCACTCTGAGAAGACAGATTTTGGTTCTTTGATACCTCTTTCAGTTCCGGCCAACTTACTTGTATAACCTGACATAAAATGATACATTGCACCTTCTTTTGTCAGTCTAGATATTGGGGGTAAAACACCCAATGCGTCTGCAGTTAAAAATACAATGACTTTGGGATGACCGCCAACACTTGGAATTACTGCACCTGGAATAAACTCAAGTGGGTATGCAACTCGTGTGTTTTCGGTTAAGGTATTATCATCGTAATCAGGAACTCCATTATTTACTACAACGTTTTCTAAAACTGCACCAGGTCTAATTGCATTCCAGATTTCTGGTTCTGCTTCTTGACTTAGATTGATACATTTTGCATAACAGCCTCCTTCAAAATTAAATGTTCCATTATCGGACCATCCATGCTCATCATCACCAATTAGATTACGATTAGGATCAGCAGAGAGAGTTGTCTTACCAGTTCCAGACAGTCCAAAAAACAAAGAAGTGTCACCATTTTTTCCAATGTTTGCAGAGCAGTGCATTGGGAATACGCCCTTTTCAGGTAAGAGGAAATTCATCACACTAAACATTGATTTTTTCATCTCTCCGGCATATTGTGTTCCTCCAATCAAAACAATTTTTCTTGTCAAATCAATTATTATGAAAACATTAGATCTAGTACCGTCTTCAGCTGGAATCGCTTCAAAGTTATTGATACACATTACAGTAAATTCAGGAGTATGTTCTTCTAGCTCTTTTGCAGTAGGACGGATAAACAAATTTCTTCCAAAAAGACTTTGCCATGCATGATCATTTATGACTCTAATTGGCAAACGAGTATCTTTATCAGATCCTACAAATCCATCAAATACAAAAAGATCTTTGTTCTCAACAAAGCGTTTCATCTTTTCAAGCAATTTCTCAAATTTGTCAGATGGAAATTGGTGATTTACCTTACCCCAATCAATTGTGTTTCTAGTTTTATCATCTAAAACAATGAATCTATCATCAGGGGATCGTCCGGTATATTTTCCAGTGTTTACAGAAAGTGAGCCAGTTGAATTTACAACTCCTTCTTTTCTTTCAACTGCAAGTTTTACTAGTTCATCCACATCCAAATTACGATGAATTTTGGAGGGTTTAATTCCAAAATCATGTATTTGAGTTAGAAATTTGTTTGTGTTGATTGGACCTACTACCGTGGTCAGAGGAAGTGACCCCCATCGACAAGTATCATAACAATCCCAGGTTTAATCATGAGATATTTCGATCCGACTTAATTTTCCTTATTATCTCTTTCCCAATTATGAATTTTTTATTCTAGGAACGTATTTATTTCAAATTTTGGGAGTCAAACTAATGACGATCAACAAGGAAAAGTTGGCTCTAAGAGAAGAGATCAAAGGAAAGAATCCAGATTTCGTAAGACCAGAAAGTTGGCGTTATGTTAGATTAGAAACAAATTGGAGAAAACCAAAAGGAGTTGATCATCATCAAAGAAAACTTAAAGGTGGTAGAGGTCGTCCAGGACTTGTCAAAGTCGGTTATGGTGGACCAAAAATTGCAAAGGGATTACATCCTTCAGGATTTACAGATAATTTAGTTTACACATTAAATGATTTAGAAAAATTAAATCCAAAAACAGATGGAGTCAGATTTGGCCACAGTGTCGGCACTAAAAAAAGAAAAGAGATTATGGCAAAGGCTTTAGAAAACAAATTCAAAATTTTCAACGCAAGAGTGAGAACAATTGGTAGTAAATCTTAGAGCCAAAAAGAAATTGGTAGCTAGAGTTACCGGTGTTGGAGTTCACAGAGTAAGATTAGATTCTGATCATCTGGATGACGTAGCTGATGCAATTACAAGAGAAAACATTCGCAGTCTAATTACAGCAAAAAAAATTACAATAAAACCAATTGTTGGAACTTCTAAAGGAAGAGCACAGACTAAAAAAGCTCAGAAAAACAAGAGAGGAACAACTCAAGGTTCTAAAAAAGGAAGAAAAGGTGCAAGAGTAGGAAAGAAAGACGTCTATGTTAGCAAGGTTCGTTCTTTGAGAAGATTGCTAAAAATCGCCAAAGACAGAAAAGAACTGACAAATCCAGAATTCTGGGCTCTATACAAAAAGGTAGGCGGAAACACAGTAAGAAACAAGGCACATTTGAGATTACTAATGGAAGAAAGTATCACCAAAAGAAAAAGCTAGAATCGATAAATCCTATTTTCCAAGTCTAAAATTTTTCCATTCTTTATCTGAATTCCTTCTAGAGTTAGCATACTTGATTTAATTTCTTCGCCATATGCATATCCACCAACTTTTCCATCTGACTTTACAACTCGATGACAGGGAATGATTACAGGGAATGGATTTTTGTTCATAATTTTTCCAACTGCTCTCTGTCCATTTTTCATTCCAACTGCTTTTGCAAGTTCGCCATATGTAGTGATTTTTCCTTTTGGTACCTCCAGTAATTTCTTGTAAATTTTTTTATCAAGATTCAAAGTCGGATTACCTCAAGATCAGTATCTTTTAGAAGTTCAACTATTTTTTGCTTATTTGGACCCATTCCCCCCCAATCAAGTAATGCAGTCTTTGCAATTTTGTTTTGCTCCAGTATATGCAAAAACAAATTCTTATCTATATTTTCAAGTGCGTGTTTTGGGACTACAGTTCCTAAAGAATATTTTCCATCTAGGATCTCATCTGTAAATTTGTCTGGATAGTGTGTTCCTCCAAAACAAATTGCAACTGGTGATGATGGGATTTTTTCAATCATTACTTGATGTACTAGAGAAGCAATGGAATTGCACAGAGATACATCTGTCCATTGTTTTTCTGTAGTTCCAATTTCAATAAATATTGCAGGTTTTTTGAGTGCAGTTGGGCCATGGTGAGTGGCTTCAATTGTGATTTGAAAATCTGAGAAATTAGATTTATTTTTCCAAAGCACTTGAAGATATTTTTTTTGAATAAATGGATGAGGTATTGCTACCTGCTTTGGATTTCCTCCAAACTTTGCATCTGAAAAATTGCCAGTACTGTGGCAAGTAAGTGCTAAAACTCCAGACTCGGCTGCATGTTTTGAGAGAAATACAAATCCATCATAATCATATTTTTCCTCTAGCCAGTCAGCTGAGATTGCAGGTGTTGGAATTATCAGTAAATCATAATATTCTCCTCGATAAATCTCGCCATCTTTTGTCATTTTTTCTGAAAGAAATTTTGCCATATTGTAGCCGGCAGGGTCATCGCGGTATGCTACAAGCAATTCCATGAGATAAGAGATATAAGGACACCTTATTAATTTCCACCAATGAACCCGAAGCAGACTTTGAAAAACATGGCCAATACAATGAAGATGGCAAAAAAGCCAGATCGTGATGAGTATACACAGCATCTAAGATTAGTATTATTAGGAATTGCAGGTGTTGGTGCAATTGGTTTTACAATTCAGTTTGTCTTCTCAGTAATTACGTTTGGTAGATAAAAATGTCAGAAGAAATTAAATCACATCTTTTTGCAATCAGAACCACAGGAGGTCAAGAAAAGATAGTCATGAGACTATTAGAAGCAAAAGCTAACACTAACAAATTAAACATTCAATCGGTCTTACTAGTAGATAATCTAAAAGGATATGTCGTAATTGAGGCAATTAATCCAAGTGATGCATACATGGCAGTAGAAGGAGTCAGACACATTCGAGGACAACTTAGAGGAGAATTAGAGTTTAAAGACATTGAAGGATATCTAGTAAAGAAATCCACAGTTTCACAATTAGGAGTAGACGATGTAATTGAGATAACAGGAGGTCCATTCAAAGGAATGAAGGCCACAATCACCAGAATAGACGTAGATAAGGAAGAGGCAACAGTAGTTTTACTGGATGCATCTTACCAACTACCTGTAACTGTCGATGCTAACTATCTAAAACTGTCAAGTGAGTCTTAGGAAGGATTAAATTTTTCATATTAAGCTGATAAACATGGTTGAAGCACAAAAAGTATCATCACTTGTAACAGGAGGAGCTGCATCAGCAGGTCCACCACTAGGTCCAGCTTTGGGTCCTTTGGGAGTTAACATTATGGAAATTATCAAAGCCATCAATGATAAAACAAAAGACTTTGAGGGCATGAAAGTACCAGTAACAGTTTCTGTATTTCCTGATACCAAAAAATGGGAAATTGAAATTGGAATTCCATCAGCAGCTGCATTATTATTAAAAGAAGCAGGTGTGCAAAAAGGAACAGGTACTCCAGGAACAGCTTGGGTAGGAGACATTACAATTGATTCAGTAGTAAAAGTTGCAAAGACAAAATTAGAAAAATCTTATGCATCTTCATTAAAATCTGTTGCAAAAACAATAGTTGGAACATGTCTATCACTTGGAATCAAAGTAGAAGGAAAGACACCAAAAGAGATCACTGCCGAAATTAACGAGGGCAAGTGGGATTCAAAACTAAACTAAAGCATAAGATAAGCAGGATCTTTATCCGTTTTTTGCAACTCTACAAAGGTTTCCGTATTTAGGATTCCATCTATTTTT
>NZ_AHJG01000150.1:0-2829 GCF_000241145.1 Candidatus Nitrosarchaeum limnium BG20
ACCCACTTCTGCCAAACCTCGCAAAATTTCAGACACATCCTCTAGAATTACCCAATGTAATTGGATATTTTCTCTAGTTGAGAAATGAGCACTACCGATAGAGAATTGCTCACTTAGTTGAGATATTTTTTCGAGTTGATTTGGATAAATTTCCCCTGCTGGGAGTTTAATTCTAACCATGGCATAATCACTTGTCATTCTAGTTCCATATGCCCCATGTTGCAGTCTGAATCGTCTAAAGCTGTCTTCGTCGTATTTTCCTTGATGATACAACTTTACAGTTTTTGCAAAATTCTCTGCCTCTTCTATACGTGCCCAATTGATTTTAGGTTTAGATGAATCTGGATATGCCTGCTTAAGATTAGATATTGTCAATTCAATAGAAAGTTCTTTGGTTTATGATATAAATTTTTGATATATGGAAGTTTAGGTGATAGAATTTCATGAATATACAGGAATTTTCCTAATTGAAGAAATAACTTCATCATAGAATTAGGTTCTCCTAAGAAATCATGATGTGAAAACAATACTTTTTGAAAAAAACACAGACATGCTCAAATAATCTAAAAAAGAAGTTCGTTTAATGTTCAACAAAAAAAGAATTTTGCCTTTTTTATTTTTATGGGGTTATTTTCAGCTGTTTACCAAATCGGTGCAATTAGTACGGTAAATGAAGAAGACGCTGCCATGTTTCTAGATGAATTCAGCAATCTTGTTGATGGAATTGATGGATTTGGAATTTTTGTTCATAACTTAACAATTGCACTGCCAATGTTTATTCCAGGATTTGGATTAGTTTGGGGGTTATTTGCAGGATGGTCAACTGGTTTTGCATTTGCCGCAATTGTGACATCAATTCCTGCATTGGCAAATTTTCCACCTCTTGCAATTTTGTATCTTTCGCCATTTGGAATAATGGAGTTAGTTGCATATTCTTTGGGAATTTCGAGAAGTTACATGATAATATATGCAATTATCAAACATAGATCAATAAAACCGCAGTTATTAATCACATCAGTGGAGATAGGAATTGTGGTAGCATTGCTTTTGATTGGTGGGTATTTGGAATTTGCAATGATAGATGGAGCTGAAAATATAGTTCCAAGCATAGAGAATCTTTAGAATAAAGTCAACAGCACCATAAGTTTCCAAAGTGGAAAAAACATGTGGTAAAGTATTAATTGGTTCTCAGAGGTATCTTTTTCATGCAAAAAGCCACGGTTGCAGAAAAATCAGAAAAAATATTCACAGATGTTAGTGAAGTGGAGATTACTCGTGCAATTGCAAACGAATGGCATGCAGTTTTAATCGATAGGGCACAATCAGATGTAATAATTATCGGTGCAGGTCCTGCAGGGCTAACTGCTAGCAGAGATCTTTCAAATATGGGTTTCAAGGTTTTGGTAGTAGAGCAAAATAACTATCTCGGCGGGGGCTATTGGTTAGGAGGCTACATGATGAATCCAGTTACAGTAAGAGAACCTGCTCAAAAAATATGGGATGAGTTAGGAGTTCCATACAAAAAAGTTTCAGAAGGATTGTACTTAACACCAGGACCACATGCAGTTTCAAAGTTGATTGCAGCAGCATGCGATGCAGGAGTGAAATTTCTTAATCTTACAAAGTTTGATGATTTAGTAATGAAAAATGGCAGAGTTACAGGAATTGTTGTTAATTGGATGCCAGTTTCTGCATTGCCAAGAAACATTACATGTGTTGATCCAATTGCACTAGAAGCAAAAATGGTCATTGATGCATCAGGTCATGATTCTGTTGCAGTAAAAAGACTAGTAGATAGAGGATTAGTAGAGTGGAAGGGAATGAATCCAATGTATGTTAATGAAGGTGAAGAACACGTGGTTCACAAAACAGGAGAAGTATATCCAGGATTAGTTGCGGCAGGAATGTCAGTTACTGAAACACATGGATTGGCAAGAATGGGTCCAACGTATGGCTCAATGTTATTTTCAGGCAGAAGAGCTGCTGAAATCACTGCAGAGAAAATCAAAGAGTTAGAAAGATAAACAATCGATAGTTTATCAAATCATTGAAGATTTCAAAAATATTTCTGTATGATGAACCTGCTATTTCAGAAATTCAATTAGAAAGGCTAGTTGATTTTCTAAAACAAACATTTACAGTACAAGTAGAAAAAAGAGAAAATATTTTAAAATACTCAAAAAAGGATACTGCTAAAAAAATTGCATCCTGCAGAATTTTTAATCTCATAAAACCATTTGAGAGACACATTCCAAATAGAGATGAAATTATGTTTGAGCAAGAAAACATCAAGAATACTTCAAAAACAGAAAATATTATCATGTATGATGGATTTGAACTTCAAAAAATTCTAACAGAATTAATCCCAGATGGAGATTCAGATTCATTCCACATATTCTTTACAAACAAACTAACATGCACTTATGACTATAATGATTACAGATATCATGGAAGGGCCTTAATTGGAGCCAATCCTTCAATAATTTCCACTACTGGAATAATTGAAGCTCCTGCAAAGCCAAGAGAATATTATTTAGAATTGATGGCAAATTACACTCAGGGCATAAATGTTGATACCATTAAACAAAAGTACAAAGGAACATACCTGGAATACAATGATTCTAGACTATCAAAAATCATAGAAGGATATCTACTACAAGCAATATTTTATTATGAAACAGCAGAGGCATTTTGTAATAAACCAGAGTGTAGATTGTTTAATGCTCATTGGCAAAAAGATCTAATATACTCACAAATAGAAAGCTGCAGATTATGCGAAAGCCATCAACAAATCTTAAAAAAAATTAACGATACAGAATTAGATTACAA
>NZ_AHJG01000149.1:0-4032 GCF_000241145.1 Candidatus Nitrosarchaeum limnium BG20
TATTTCTTATCACATTCAGTGTATTTGTAATTTGAATTGGATGTCATAAATTAAGCATGCCACAAAATATGAAGTATTGCCAAATAACTATCAATCAACTCTTAAATAAGAAATGAATCAAATTAAAATAATGAATAAACGAATTACAATTAGTTTTCACTTTACTTGCTGTATCCTTTCTGATACTAGGTCCAAGTTTGAATAATGCATTTGCCGATATTATCCCACCAAAAAAACAGACAGCTTTGGGAATATCCTCAGATGACATATCATGTGAAACTGGAACGTATAAGGTAATTCGAGATAGAACCAATACCCCAGCATGTGTAAAAATAAGTCATGTGATAAAGTTCGTCACTAGCGGTTGGGCAAAACCAATTGATCAGAAAACTTTGGAATCTCAGACAAAACTAGATGCCACTTCATTTGGAACCATAAACAAATTGTTTACCGAACCAGTTAAGACTCAATATGGAAAGGTATTCACAGGTGGTGCTCCATCAGGATATAGTTTTGGATTTGAGGTCTGTGCTTCATTTCTTAGAATCTATGTTCCAGACGTTTTAATAAAATCCGACAGTGAGACACAACGCTATGAAATCCCACAAAATGTAGATCCTAACACTTGCGTTCTTAGTACCACATTTATCAAAGCATCTGATCCAAATAGCATTACAGTCAAGCTGTTAAACAAAGGAGATATTTCGAAACTTTTATCGGATGGTGAAGCAAAGATTGCCTCCCTTCAGCAAGAACTTGACATTGCAAAAAAAGCATTAGGAGATAAATCATCTCCAGACACTAGTCAGTCTTCAAAGATAATAGAACTCAGAAAACAAATCAACAATGAAAAAGAGGATCTTTATAGATTGTACTTTACGATATATGCTGAACCAAAAGAAAAATACAATATTCAAAAACTAACTTTTACTGGCATTCCGATTACGGGTGAATCAACTGAAATAATTGCTGTTAAAAAATCATTGAGTGCTGAAAACACATTTGATGTAGTGTTTGAAGCATGTGCTGCTGATAAACAAATTAGTCTTCCTGTAGTGAGAATCTCTTCTGATACAGAAACTACCAATGTAAAAATCGGTGACAAGATCTCCCCAAACACTTGTCAGATGACTTCAACAAAGATTACCTCTAAGAATCCAGATACAATTAAGATAGATACTGCTGGAAATACAGACTCTAACAAAATACCTAACATTGAAAATCAGTTAATTCAATTACAAAAGCAATTAAACGATGAAAGAAACACGATCCGCTCACTAATTCATGACACAAAAAAATCTGATTACAATGAGCAGCTAGAAATGCATTCTGCAAAAATAATTGAATTGAGAGGTCAGATCAGTCTTCTCAAGGAACAGTATAACCAAATACTGTATAGAGCATTTAGACAATAAATTAAATCAACAAATTGAACAAATAATAAGAAAATTAGATGAAAGAGAATCTAAACTATACGTCCAATTCATCCTTATTTTGATATCTGGCCACGCACTACTTCGTACAAATGTTCCTCATTTATCATAGATAACAAAACTATGAGATCTGTGGATGAGATGATTCCTTTAATTTTCCCGTCATCTATTACAGGAAGTTCATGAATTTTTTTTGCTAGCATCAATTCAACTGCATCCAAAATTGAAGCATCCGATTTAACCGAGATTATCGGAGATGACATTATTTCTTTAATTTCAGTTTCAGGTTTATTTTCATAAATAGTCAATGCTACGGCAATGTCTTCATACGTTACAATTCCTAGGATCTCTTCTGAATCTTGAACCACTAATGATGGAATGTGGGATTCATACATGATTTTACTTGCATCTTTTACACTAGTATTTGATTGAATTGACTTTATGTTTCGAGTCATAAAATTATTTATTGAAATTTTGGTCTTTTCTGAATCAGACATAATACAAATCGATTTATTTTCTTTTTAAGATTTTGCTCTATTATCAAATATGGCATGCCACAATTGATCCCCTATTGACAAATATCTCTATGTTCTAATAATTTTGAAAATGCAACAAATACAATATGTTGAAAATGGCCACTCCAAGGCTACAAAAACTCTGGTTGAAAGTACTCCAGTAAAAGCGGATGAAAAACTTCACCTAGAGTTGATATCTAAATGCAATACATCTGCAATGTATGTTGTTGGTTTGTCTTGGATATTTGTAGAGGATGATGACTATTGATCAGAAATTTTACATCATCCATAATTAGAGCTATGAAAAAAGACGGTCATTTAGAATTTGATTCTGAATTATTGGAGTCATTCAAATGATCAGTCACTACATGCCAAAAGGAGGAAAATAATACATGTTTTCCAAAATTATTCTTCTGATTGTATTTTGTATGTCAATAACCATATTGTTAGATAATTCTGCATTTGCTGATGTAGTTTCACCAAAAAAACAAATGAAACTTAATTTCTCCTCTGATGATGTAGTATGCAAGGAAGGACTAATCAGAGTAACAAACGTAAATGACAATCATCCTGCATGTGTGAAAATATCTTCTGTTACAAAATTAATTAAATTTGGATGGGCTTTGCCCATTAATGATGTGTTTTCTGCGATGAACTCTGGAGAAATTCAATCTGTTGGAACTGTAAAAATTCTTGATACTGTAAAGGTCTTTGGTAACTCTGGAATACTTGATCCTAAACCTAGGGTAGTTGGATACAATGTAATATTGGAAGCATGTGCAAAGTCAACTGTTCGATCTCCGGAGATTGTAGTAGTTTCTGACAGTGAAGCAAAACGTGTGAAACTTGCTGAAAGAATTGAGATAGATACATGTCAGACCACAGCAGTACAAATCAAAAGTGCCAACCCTGAATCAATAAAGGCAACCATGACTAACAAAGGTGGAATTACAGCAAAGATCACCAGTCTTGAAAATAAAATTAGTGGATTAGAGCAAAACATTGCAAGTGAAAGAGCAAAATTATCTGGAGTTACAAATGATACTACGAGTACCATCTCCGATACAACTCAGAAAATTGTAGAACTTCGAAACAACATTACAAAGACAAAAGATGAGCTAAATCGATACAAGCTTGCTCTATATGTTGAACCTACCGAGATATCTGGATTAAAGTTCAAGCCCTTTTTAGAATCCCCTATTGATGGTTCGTCTTTAACAAAACTTTCAGTACATAAATCAAACATTCAGCCACAAACTCAACTAAAAAATATTCTAATGTATAATTCACTGTTTCAGATCTGTGCAAAAGACAAAGCCATTCATGCGCCTGAAATTTTGGTGACTTCTGATTTTGAAACACAATCTGTTAGACTTGCTGATGACATATCGCCAAATTCATGTCAAATCAATAGTGTACAAATTAGTACTGAAAACCCCCAATCAATATCTATTTCATTAAAGAATAAAGGCGATATTTCATCATCTATAGATGAATTAGAAAAGAAAGTATCTGATTTACAAGAAAAAATTAAAACTGAAAAACAACGTCTTGAAATTCTAATACATCAGACTCCAAGGTCATTAACCTATGATCTAGAAGTGACTAAACTCACTGAAAATATTGAACACCTAAGAAATGATCTTAATCGGGCCAAAGTTGAAATGTTTAGTGTACTTAATGCACGATAGTACCTGCTTTTCATATTACTTTAGTTCATGCACAAAATAACGAACTAAATGAAAACAAAAATTTGGTAAAATGCATATTAACATCATTATGATTTTATGTTCATGCGTAAAGTGGTGATATCTGTGATCATTGCAGCTGCTGTAATTGTTGGAGGGGTATTAGCTAGTCCACTTTTTTATAAAGTAGAAGTCAATGAGCCATTACCTGTAGCACTAGAGAATCTTGAACAAGGCTTGACTCTGGAAAAATTTTCAATTATGGATGAACAGGAACGTCAAGTAATTGTTGACAAGATGCCTCAATCTGTAATAGATATGATGATGGAAGAATCGGCTAGCCTGCCTACGATTGTTTCAGAGGATATGGATGACATAATGGGTAAAGATTCTGAA
>NZ_AHJG01000148.1:0-1908 GCF_000241145.1 Candidatus Nitrosarchaeum limnium BG20
TGTAAAATTGGATTTATCATCCCATTTTTTGTCTCATCTCCAATAATATCTGGCCATCCATAATTTTTGCCCTTCTCAATTACATTGATCTCATCATGAGCTACCCCTCTTTCTCCAGACGGTCCATGCTCTGATTCAAATAATTTTCCAGTATTTGGTTCCCAGTCAATTCCTTGTGGATTCCTGTGCCCATACGAAAAAACAAGTGAGTTTTCAAATGGGTTGTCTTGAGGTATGCTTCCATCTGAATTGATTCTCAAAATTTTTCCAGCATTAGAGTTTATGTCTTGTGCAAGATTATAGTTTCCTGCATCTCCTGTAGTGATGTATAACTTTCCATCAGGACCGAATTTTATTCTGCCTCCATCATGATATGAGGCACCGGGAATTTTATCAACTAGTATCTTCTCTTCACTTAGTTTGTTATCTGATTCTTTATAGCGAACAACTTTGTTAAACGTAGAAAATAATTCATTGTATGTTTGGTACAAATACAAATAGTGATTTTCTTTAAAATTTGGATCAAGTGCTATTCCTAACAATCCACCCTCACCACCGCCAACACTAAATGATGCAATAGGCTCTGGATTTAGCTGCCAATTTTCAATTACTCTTAGATTTCCCACTCGTTCTGTGAAAAATATTCTCCCGTCTGGACTAAAGACAATTTCCCAAGGAATATGTAGATTATCGGCTACAGTTTCAACCTTGACTCCGTATTCCTCAAAAGTTTGCCCAAAGGAATTTGGCAATAAAATTACAAAAAATATTGATAATAATATGCCTAGATAGATCTTCATAATACCAATTTGATAATTTACAGATATAACTATAGTTGATGATTTTAAAGTACTTTGATTAACTCATTGGATTCTTCTATTATTTTGGGGAATAAAATGGATGTAGATATATGTGTAAATCGATTTTTTTTATGGATGCATCATTTGTTGATTCATTTCAGAACCCATATGATTTGTCATGTTTGAATTCATCATGTTCATCATTTCTTTGAATACCTCTGGATTTTCTGACATATGGCCCATCATCTGCAATCTCAAATCAGGATCATTTATCATTGCAGACATCATTTTTGACATAAACACGTGATCTTCTTTCATTATCTTTGACATCTGTTCTACATGTTTTGGATTTGTTGCCATCCATTCCATCATGTCATCTGGGTTTTGCATCATTTGTTGAAGCATTTGTTGTTTGAATTGAGGATCATTCATCATCTGTTGTTGATTCATCATATCTGAATCCATCCAGTGCTGTGACATCTTTGGATTGTTAGCCATCATTTGGTTAAACAATTCTTGATTTTGAAATTTCATAGACATTGGGTCATACGTACTTGCAAAATGAGCATAACTTACGCCAATTCCTACAAAGAAAACACCAATTACTATTGCAATCCAAATTGGTGTCCTTATCATATTTCTAATTTTCTCTCTCTAGTATTTAATTTGAATTGTAGCTTTCTATATTGATTTTCAATAACTGAAATAGGAAAAACACACTCAAAAATTCGTAGGTTTGTAAATAAACTATAAACTAATTTGTGTGTGCAAGGGATAGTTTTGTCAAGTTAGTTAAATACTCCCACCAACTTTAGGATAAAAATAGACGCAACTAGGCGTTAAAGTCAAACAAACTCTATGATTATGGACCACAGCCTTCACAATTAGTTTGTCCGTTAAAATATCCACAATAATGACAAGTCCATCTACCTTCATCAAATGTTTTTACTCTTTTTTGGCATTTTCCACACGTTTCCCAACCATATCTGCTCTTTACCATTGCAGCAGTAATCATCAGAAATATTATGCCCAATACAATTCCGCCCATCCATATAGTATTATGAAAAACAGCAAGGATAGCAAAGATTGCAATTCCTGAAAAGTGCAG
>NZ_AHJG01000147.1:0-1211 GCF_000241145.1 Candidatus Nitrosarchaeum limnium BG20
TCCTTCTATTCCGTGTAATTGTGAATGGCAAACTCCACAGGCCTCTATTTTTAATAAAATCTCATTTGGCTTGTTAATTTCATGCCTATCTATCTCAGTTAATTTTAATGGGTTGGTTTCAATTGGTGCACATTTTGATAACATCATCACTTTCATTTTTTGCATATTTTTCTTAATTTTAGATGTGATTTTAATATTCTTAAATGAGAATTGAATCAATTCATCTAGATAATTTATTTATCAAATCTTTTACTTTTTTTTCTATTTGGTCACGAATCTCTCTTACTTCTTCTATTGATCTTCCTTTTGGGTCCAATATCTGCCAATCATCCACGTTTTTTAGAAATAATGCCGGACATGATTCTTTATCTATACATCCCATGTTGATGGTATTTTCTGCTTCGTCCATCATTTGCTGTGAAATATTTTGAGGGTGGTTATTTTCAATGTCAATACCTACCTCCTTCATTACTTGTGCTACAATTGGATTTACTTTTGATGCTGGTTTTGTACCTGCACTGATTGGTTCAAATCCAGATGGAAGATATTTTCTAAAAAATGCTTCAGCCATCTGGCTTCTTCCTGCATTTTCAACACATACAAAGAGAATTTTTTTTGTCATAATTTAGATAAACATGCCTGTTTTATTTGGATTGTTCATTTAGATCATGCACTTTACTTTATTCTCTGCTGAAATCAGTAAAGCATGGGTAGACAGTATCCGATAATATTGATAGTGGATGATTCTCAAGCCTTTAGAGAATTTGCCCAACTGGTGATTAAAGATGATCTTAAATTTGTCACAATCATTACTGCCACCAATGGGATGGAGGGTCTACAGATGTACAAAAAGTATAAACCAGATGTAATCATTCTGGATTGGAAAATGCCTGTTATGGATGGAATGCAAGTATTGAAAACTGTGATGAAAGATGATCCAAGAACCAAAGTAATCATGACTACCGCATACACTGAAGATCAATTACTGTTAAATGAAATGAAGGCTCTGGGAGCTTTATGTTTTGTTCCTAAACCAACACAACGTTTGTTATTACTAAAAGCCATAAACGATGGATTGCGAGAAAGGAAAAATGCAGGACTATATGGACAAATTCCAAATGTCTGAATAAAACCAAAATTACAAAACATGATTATTTGTTAATTCATTTGATTTTTTTCTAGGCTATGTATTGAACTGATTCCACTCTCAC
>NZ_AHJG01000146.1:0-2327 GCF_000241145.1 Candidatus Nitrosarchaeum limnium BG20
TATTCTCAAGTATGTGTAGCGTTGTTGATCTTTTAGTTCAATGTTAAATTTAGGTCGATGTTTTTTTATCATATTTGATTCTAAAAGAAAGGCCTCACTTTCATTATCAGTCAAAACAAATTCTATATCAGAGATATTTTCTACGAGTTTTTGAGTTTTATAATTTTGATTTTTTAAAAAATATGATCTTACCCTGTTTTTTAGATTCTTTGCCTTACCAATATAGATTATTTTCCCATCACAATCTTTCATCAAGTATATCCCAGGATTTGAGGGAATGTGGATTTTGGAAATATCAAATGCCATTTTACTTGGTATAGAGTAATTTTTTGAGATATTTTCCAGTATAGCTTCCAGGGGATTTTGCTACTTGTTCAGGTGTGCCTACTGTGACTATTTGCCCTCCCTCATCTCCCCCTTCAGGACCCAAGTCAATTAGCCAATCAGAATTTTTAATCACATCCAAATTATGCTCTATTACCAAAACTGTATTTCCCAAGTTAACCAACCTGTTTAGTACATCGAGAAGTTTTTGAACATCTGCAAAATGTAATCCTGTTGTAGGTTCATCTAGAATGTAAAATGTTTTTCCAGTACCTCTTTTGGATAATTCAGATGCAAGTTTTACTCTTTGTGCTTCTCCTCCAGACAAAGTGGTAGATGATTGTCCTAACTTGATATATCCCAATCCAACATCAAAAATTGTTTGTAATTTTCTTTTAATCGAAGGAATGTTTTCAAAAAATTCCAATGCCTCAAAAACAGTCATATCTAAAATATCTGAAATGTTCTTTCCCTTATACAAAACAGATAGAGTTTCAGAGTTGTATCTCTTTCCTTTACATTCATCGCATTTTACATAAACATCGGATAAAAACTGCATTTCAATTTGTTTTACACCATCTCCATCACATGCAAAACATCTTCCATCAGCTACATTAAATGAGAATTGCCCCATAGAATATCCTCTTTCTTTGGATAATTCTGTATTTGCATACAGTTCTCGTATATGTGTAAAGACTCCAATGTAAGTAGCAGGATTTGAACGGGGTGTTCTTCCAATTGGAGATTGATCAATTGCTATTACTTTATCAATATTTTCAAGACCTATGATTTCAGTGTGACGTCCAGGTTTTACAGTTGTGCTGTAAAAATGACTTTCAAGGGATTTTAATAAAATATCATTGATCAGCGTGGATTTTCCTGAGCCAGATACACCAGTAACTGAAACAAAGAGACCTAAAGGAATCTCAACATCAATATTTTTTAAATTATTTTCAGCTGCTCCCTTTACTATCAAAGAACCAGAACGATTACGTGTCTTTTCTCCAAGATTTATCAGGGAATTATTTTTCAGATAATTACCTGTTACTGACTTTGTGCTTTTTAGAATTTGATTAATTGTACCCTCAAAGACAACATTACCGCCATGCACACCTGCACCTGGACCTAAATCCAATATCCAATCTGAATTTCGCATTATTTCTTCGTCATGCTCTACTACAATGACAGTATTTCCAAGATTTCGTAGTTTTGTTAGCGTTTTAATCAGGCGTTCATTATCCCGTTGATGCAATCCTATAGTAGGCTCATCAAGTACATACAATACTCCAGTAAGGTTAGAACCGATCTGAGTAGCTAATCGAATTCTTTGAGATTCACCTCCAGAAAGAGTAGAACTCAATCTATTCAACGTAAGATAGTTCAAACCGACATTCATTAAAAATTCTAATCTCTCTTTGATTTCTTTTAGAACATCACGTGCAATGTATTGCTCATTTTCAGTTAGTTTCAGTGTTGCAAAAAAATCATAGCATTGATCAATTGATAAATCACACACATCCATTATTCCTTTATCATTTATTTTTACTGCGAGTGATTCAGGTTTTAATTTTTTTCCGTTACATGAAGTGCACGGTGTATCTCTCATGAATTGTTTTAACCATTCACGTTTTGATTCAGAGTCAGTTTCCATAAATGAACGTTGTAGATTAACCAGTACTCCTTCAAATGCATCTGTGTATTGCCAAGAAGAATCTCCAGATTTTGATTGATATTTAAAATCAATCAGATCATTTGAACCATGTAAAATTATTCGTAGATGTTTTGGAGAAATCTTTTCAATCGGAGTCATCAAGTCAAAACCGAATTTTTTCCCAACAGCTCTTAATGCTTGTTTTCTAAATGCTGAAAATCTCCCACTCCACGGAACAATTGCGACCTTCTAAAATTGATTTACTCTTATCTGGAATTACAAGATCTGCATCAAACTCCATTTTTACACCCAATCCATTACATGCTTTGCACATTCCAAATGGAGAATTAAA
>NZ_AHJG01000145.1:0-3342 GCF_000241145.1 Candidatus Nitrosarchaeum limnium BG20
AGTTGTGAGATATGCAGATCGGTTGCCATGTTTCGATCTCAGGTTCTATAGATAAAGCAGTAGATAATGCTGTTGAAAGAGAATGCTCTGCTTTTCAGATATTTACTAGAAATCCTAGAGGATGGAATGCAAAAGATCTAAGTGAAAATGATATTACAAATTTTAAAACAAAACTAAAAGCAAGTAAGATTGATAAATTTGCCACTTGTGCCCATATGCCATATTTACCAAATCTATCTACTCCAAAATCAGATGGGTTTGAAAAATCTGTAGATACTCTGATTAGTGAAATGAGTAGATGTGCACAATTGGGAATTCCATATTTAATTACACATCTTGGTAGTCATTTGGGTTCTGGTGAGGAAGCAGGAATTAAACAACTAGTAAAAGGACTAAACAAAGCTGGACAGACAAAAAATGATGTAATGATTTTGCTTGAAAACACTGCTGGGCAAAAAAATTCAGTTGGTGCAGGGTTTGAACAGTTGGAGGAGATCTTTAATCAATTAAAACCAACAAAAAAATTTGGCATATGTATTGACACATGTCATGCATTTGTTTCAGGATATGATTTGAGAACAGAGAAATCAGTAAAAGATACTTTTGCAAAGTTTGATGATGTTATTGGATTTGAGAATTTAAAAATTTTACATCTCAATGATGCAAAAGGTGAGATTGGATGTAATCTTGATAGACACTACCATATTGGACTTGGAAACATTGGAGAGAAGGGATTATCAGAAGTGGTAAAGACAGCAAACAAGAAAAAAATTCCAATAATTTTAGAGACTCCGATTGATGATGTAAGAGATGATTTTGAAAATATAAGAAAAGTCAAGGAGTTGGCGTAGGAATTTATTTGCTAAGTGATGGAATGATATAATGAACTATGAGGATGTAATGAAGTTAGCACTTGAGCGTGGATTTTACTTTCCTAGTTGTGAGGTTTATGCAGATGCACAGGCAGGATTTTGGGAATACGGTCCATCCGGAGTAAGCTTGAAAAACAAATTCTTGGAGTTGTGGCGAAGAGAATTGATCAGAAGAGATGGTATGATGGAAATTGACGGATCACAGATAATGTCAAAGTCTGTTTTTGAGGCATCAGGTCACTTGGGAAACTTTGCAGATCCAATAATAAAATGTACAAAATGCAAGTCAACTTTTAGGGCAGATAGAATAATAGCTGAGATTTCCAAAGTAGAGATTCCTGAAAGTGCAGATTTATCAGAATTTGATAATGCTATATTACAAAACAACATCAAGTGTCCAAAATGTAAAGGAGATTTTGAAAGTGCCAAGAAGTTCAACATGATGTTCAAAGTAGGAATTGGTCCAGAAGAAGAAGAAGCATATCTTAGACCTGAGACATGTCAATCTATCTTTGTTGATTTTCCTAGACTGTACAAAACAATGAGGGGTAAATTGCCATTGGGGATAGCTCAAGTTGGTAAGAGTTTTAGAAATGAGATATCACCAAGACAGAGTTTGTTAAGATTACGTGAGTTTTATCAGGCAGAAATTGAGATCTTTTGCAATCCTACAAAACTAGATGATATTGAAAAGTTTACAGAAATTGAAAATACGATAATCAGAGTACAAACTGATTCTGAGATTGTTGCAATGACATGTAAAAAAGCAGTTGAATCAGGAGTTGTTCCAAACAAGTTTGTAGCATACTATTTAGCTATACTGACAGAATTTTATGAAAAGACTGGGATTGATGTTACAAAAAGCAGATTTAGAAAACTTGGTGATAAGGAAAAGGCGTTTTATGCGCAAGTTGCATTTGATTTTGAAGTAGAGACCACTATTGGATGGTTGGAGCTTGTTGCATGTAATTACAGATCGGACTATGATCTATCCAGTCATGCTGTAAAGAGTAAAGAGAAATTTGAAGTAATGGATAATGAGGATAAAGTTTTGCCCCATGTCTTTGAGATTTCAATGGGAATTGACCGTAGTCTGTACACTATTTTAGAGCACAGTATGATTGATGATAAAGAACATGAGAGAGTTGTATTATCTATCAGACCATATCTTGCTCCTGTTCATGTTGGAGTTTTGTCATTGATAAAAAAAGATGGGCTTAAAGAAAAGACAGATGAGATTTATCTTCAGTTAAAGAGAAAATATGACGCATTTTTGGATCATTCGGGCGCTATAGGCAGGAGATATCGCAGATTAGATGAGATTGGTGCTCCCTTTGCAGTTACTATTGATTATCAAAGTATGGAGGATAATACAGTAACAATTAGGAAAAGAGATTCAATGTCACAAGAGAGAATCAAAATATCTGAAATAGATTCTATTTTAGCTAGGGATACTGCTTTTCCTTAAAATTTTAAAAAATATTTATTTCTTATTTTTAGATTTTCCTTTACCGTTGTTCTTGTCATCTTTTCCTTTATCGTCTTCATCTTCATCGTCTTCATCTTCCATCTTCTTATCATCAATCTCACAATTTGTTATTGTATTGTTTCCACTACCACCAGTACATCTGTCGGTTTGTGGTCCACCATCAATGATATCATTACCTTTACCACCGTGTATTCGATCATTTCCATCGTCACCAAGTAAAGTGTCATCTCCTGAAGCTCCATGTATTTTGTCATTTCCTAAACCACCTGAGATGGTATCATTGTCTTTTCCTCCGTTTATTTTATCATCACCGTCTCCACCAAAGATGTTATCATTACCTTTACCACTGTTTATTTTATCATCACCTTCATTTCCTTCTATAGTATCATCTCCATCGCCTCCATGAATTTTGTCATCACCTAATCCTCCAATAATACAGTCATTTCCTTTCTTACCATTTATTTTATCATCACCATCTAGTCCTCGGATTAGATCATTTCCATTTGTTCCTTTAAGATTATCATTTCCTAAAGTTCCAATAATTTCTACGTCATATTGTGTAGCATACAAGCCACAGAACTGTTCAGCATCTACATCTGTAATATCATTACAGTTTTCATCGATATCATTTCCATATATTTCAGATGCTCCTGGATTAATTGTAAAAGGATCTAGTCCAAAATATTGATTTTCAGGATCATCTGTTGGATAATCATAACAATCATTGAGTCCAAGAGGAGCTCCAGTAAAGTATCCATCTCCATCTAGATCTAGTCCTGAATCAATTATACCATCACAATTATCATCATATCCATTGACTAGTTCAGATGCGCCTGGGTTTACTGTTGCGTAGGTGGTACTAGATAATAGGAATTAGTGTCATCTAAAATAAGTTCATCAAGACAGTCATTTACACCTGGTGCTGGAAGTGTACCTAGCCAACCAGATGGAGCAAAAGATAAGCTTAGGAATGTAGCCATC
>NZ_AHJG01000144.1:0-860 GCF_000241145.1 Candidatus Nitrosarchaeum limnium BG20
ATGGTATACTGTTTAGTGTTGTTGTAAATATCATATGTTTGCTTACCTTTTGATGCGATTGAAGAAGCACTGGATGTTCCATGCCCAACAAAATCATTCATCACTCCAAAAAATCTACCATTTGGATCGAGTGCAGGTAATAAGGTTCCATTAATTGCATTTAATGACTTGTCAATTTTTGCAGTTTTGTTTTGAATCGCACCATAAACATCTACTACTTGAGCACCTATTGTTCCTGCACTATAATCTGCCTTGCCATCTTTATTAGAATCATAAACTAGAAATTCATTTCCACTTCCCAAAACAATTGGTTTCTCATCAGTAAAATCAAAATCATATTTTGGTTTCTGTCCAGATTTTAAATCATATCTTGTATAATCTTCCCAAGAGGTACTTAGATCAGGTATTATAATGTCATAAACTCCTGCAACATTAGAATCTACAACAAGCACTGGTACTAGTTGTATTCTAGCATATGGTCCTTCTGTAGCACCTTGATAAATCATACCAAGATGATAAACACCACTTTTTGATTTGATGTAATTTCTACTGTCTTTACCTATTTTGATATCAGTATCTAGTGTTCCATTAAATATTGGTGAATTTCCAAATTGTGGAAAGAAAGAATTGTAAATTTGAATTTCTGTTCCTTTTCCACCCTGAGATATATTTAGAAAAACGCCGTCTTTTGTTTTGTATACAGATGAAGTAATTCCTGCCGGTAATGGATTTGTATTATTTCGTATAATTCCATCCGTGTCAATAAATGCAAAAAAAGTAGAGTTTGTCAGAATTATTCCCTGTCCATCAGCATCAAGCATTATTGGATGATTTGATGTGTCTCTTGCAAGCGAATCCCT
>NZ_AHJG01000143.1:0-861 GCF_000241145.1 Candidatus Nitrosarchaeum limnium BG20
AATTGTATATTGTTTAGTGTTGTTGTAAATGTCATATGTTTGCTTACCTTTTGATGCGATTGAAGAAGCACTGGATGTTCCATGTCCAACAAAATCGTTCATCACTCCAAAAAATCTACCATTTGGATCTAATGCAGGTAATAAGGTTCCATTAATTGCATTTAATGACTTGTCAATTTTTGCAGTTTTGTTTTGAATTGCACCATAAACATCTACTACTTGAGCACCTATCGTTCCTGCACTATAATCTGCCTTGCCATCTTTATTAGAATCATAGACTAAAAATTCATTTCCACTTCCCAAAACAATTGGTTTCTCATCGGTAAAATCAAAATCATATTTTGGTTTCTGTCCAGATTTTAAATCATATCTTGTATAATCTTCCCAAGATGTACTTAGATCAGGAATTATAGTGTCATAAACTCCTGCAATATTAGAATCTATAACAAGTACTGGCACTAATTGAATTCTAGCATATGGTCCTTCCGTAGCACCCTGATAAATCATACCAAGATGGTAAATTCCACTTTTTGATTTGATGTAATTTCTACTGTCTTTACCTATTTTGATATCAGTGTCTAATGTTCCATTAAATATTGGCGAATTTCCAAATTGTGGGAAAAAAGAATTGTAAACTTGAATTTCTGTTCCTTTTCCACCCTGAGATATATTTAGAAAAACACCGTCTTTTGTTTTGTATACAGATGAAGTAATTCCTGCCGGTAATGGATTTGTATTATTTCGTATAATTCCATCCTTGTCAATAAATGCAAAAAAAGTAGAGTTTGTCAGAATTATTCCTTGTCCATCAGCATCAAGCATTATTGGATGATTCTTTTCATCTCTAGCTAAAGACTCTCG
>NZ_AHJG01000142.1:0-533 GCF_000241145.1 Candidatus Nitrosarchaeum limnium BG20
CCATTGTTTTGTACAGATGGGTGATTTTTCTGGATATACAATACAACAATGTGCAAGAAAAGAGATCAAAAAAGCATATGTTGTAGGATTTATTGGTAAATTAGCAAAAATGGCTGCAGGGGTAAAACAAACTCATGTTAAAGGTTCCAAGGTAGATATGAATTTCTTGGCAGAAATAGCTAAGAAGTGTAATGCAGATAAAATGATAATTGATAGTATTAGGAAGGCAAATACTGCAAGACACGTATCTGAAATAATTACAGAAAATAATATTGTTGGATTTTTTGATGAAATATGCAATGAAACATACAAACACATGAGACAACACTCTGAGGAAAAAGTTCCACTTGATGTAATACTGTTTGATTTTGAAGGGAATATTTTAGCCAGAAAGTTCCAGTAGTAAGGTATTTTATTTAATTTAAGAGAATTTTAGTGTGGAAAAAATTTCAATTCTTGCAATAACTAAAAATGGGATTAATATAGGATTAAGACTAAAAGAATATTTTCCAGATTGGGAGATTTTTGCACCT
>NZ_AHJG01000141.1:0-543 GCF_000241145.1 Candidatus Nitrosarchaeum limnium BG20
CAGAATGGTTTTAAATTTTTGACACTAAATGAATCCTTTGAACTAATTAAAAATCAGATTTCTGCCTGAGACAATTGTTATTTGCCTTTCAAATATTGTTCAAAAGATGTAAATTTGAATTTCTTTAAAATTTTATCCATTTTAGAAAATGTTGAATTTAGATTATGATATGTTATGAAACTGTCCATCAATGATAGTGGTATTTTAGGCATGTACTCTGGTGTTAATTCCCAAGAATGAATGTAAAAAGTGGCTGGAATACTTTCGTCGTTGTATTTTCTTATTGCCCTTTCAATTATTTTTAATGGCAAAGTTCTCAAGTAAAATCCACCTGCGGCAGGTATTGTTTTTCCAAAAATTTTTGTTACCAAAAGAGGAAACTCTAGTATCTTTCCATCCGGATTGTTTTTCTCTATTGAGGAGCTTGTAATTTTATATGGTTTAGTTTCTGCATTATCTATTCCATATAACTTTGTTTTTGCAGGAACTATGCTACTATCATATTGATAATTATTATCTTCAAGCGTATCTATTATCCAAGAA
>NZ_AHJG01000140.1:0-969 GCF_000241145.1 Candidatus Nitrosarchaeum limnium BG20
GCTTTATCAATTGCCAAACCAATAGTAATTGCAGTATCTTCAATCAAGTGATGCTCAATTTTGTCATTGGATTTAGCATTAACCTTTAGATCCATCATGCCATGTTTTCCAAAGGCTGTAATCAGATGATCAAGAAAGCTAATTCCAGTTTGAACAGTAGTTTTTCCGGTTCCATCAAGATTTACAGATACAGAAACTGTAGTTTCCTTTGTACTACGATTTACAGAGCTTTTTCTTGGTTTCATATTTTTCACAGGAGATGTACTTTGTATTATTCTAAATTTAATACCTTCGGAAGTAAATCAATAGAGTCTAAGACTATCAAAGTCCCATTATTCTGAAATAATTTCAGTTTTGCCTGTGGATTTTTACTGGTTCCTATAATCCCACAAAAAATTGTTTTGTAGCCTTGTTCTGTTGCCTTTTTAGCCATAATAAGGTCCTCCATAGAATCACCTACGTAGATACAACAAGTACATGCCATACCCCTTATTGAACGAATTAGAGACTCGGGATTTGGCTTTGCAAGTTCTCTTGATTCATCTTCTAAAAATGCAGAATTTTTCAAATCAAATTTATCCAAAATGGATTTAAGAGAATATCGGACAGACTCTTTTCCACGTCCAGATACAATTGAAATTTTATCGGTAAATTTTTTTGTCAATTTTTCAATCAGATTATCAGTAACTATGACAGCATCATTGTTTATCAATCCAGGTTCTGAAAATTGAGATAATTTTTTGAAAAGTTTAAGGTATAACTCATGACCATAAAAAATTTGATCAAATGTTTGGTACAACGGATTATCATGGTGAGTTCCAGGATAGGACAGTTTATTTTTAATATCATTGATATCAACAAATTTCTCAATATATTGTTCCACAGATAAAATTCCTGATGAATCAGCGTTTGATATCACATTGAAGATAAATTCTTGTTGATCTTTTCTAAGTTTATCTGCTGCAACAA